>SLRP01000121.1 GCA_007130845.1 Kiritimatiellia bacterium
ACCTGAGTCCAATGCTGGCATTCACGCTGTTCCTCATATTCCCGGTATTATTCGTTGTGCTGGCAGTGATCAATTTCCGGATCCGCCGCGCGCATCGAGAGGTCAGGCGAAGACAATCAGCACTCAATTCATATCTTCAGGAAATGATTACCGGAATGCTCACCGTGCAATTGTTCAATCGCGAGGTGCATATACGGGACAGGTTCAAGACATTCAATGAGGATCTTCGCCGCGCCTGGATTGAATCTGTCAGATGGTTCAGCTATTTCTTCCCTGCGATGGAGGTGCTGAACGCCATGGCGTTTGCCCTGGTGCTTTCCGTGGGAGGCGCGTTCATACTTACGGGATCAGAGGCGGTCACAATCGGTATCCTGGTGGCATTTCTGGCCTATATCCGTGATTTCTTTCGGCCACTCGAGGATCTGTCGGATAAATCAAACATATTTCAGCAGGCCATGGCATCTTCCGAACGCATATTCGGACTGATGGACGAGCCCGAAGATGTCACTGATCCGGAAAACCCCGTGGAAATACATACTTTCCGGGGTGAAGTTGAGTTCGACGGGGTACGGTTTGCGTATGTCGATGAGGACTGGGTATTGAATGACGTGTCATTCCACATAGCTCCGGGCGAATCCATAGCCATTGTCGGAGCTACCGGCGCAGGCAAGACTTCCATCATAAACCTGATTGCCAGATTCTATGATGTCCAGCGCGGCGAGGTCAGAGTCGACGGGAACCCCGTGCATTCCTATCGCCAGGTCGAACTGCGTAAACGCATCGGCATGGTGCAACAGGATCCATTCATTTTTTCCGGAACCATTGCCGACAACATAGGAATGCATAATCCTGATATTTCACGGAAAGAGATAATACAGGCCGCGCGTTACGTCAATGCAAGCAGATTCATTGAGGCACTTCCGGATGCCTATGACACCCACGTGCAGGAGCGAGGAATCACTCTGTCCACGGGACAAAAGCAGCTTCTGGCACTTGCCCGCGCGCTTGTTCAGAACCCGGATATACTGATAATCCTCGACGAGGCAACTGCAAATGTCGATACGGAATCGGAACAGCTGATACAGGACGCCCTTCACAAACTCATGCGAAAACGCACTAGCATTGTCATTGCACACCGCCTGTCGACCATCCGGGGAGTCGACCGCATCTTTGTCATGCGGCATGGCGAAATAATAGAACAGGGTCCGCATGCCGAGTTGCTTAAACGAGATGGATACTACAGACGGCTTTACAACCTGCTTTCGCACGAACCGGTATGAGCAAAAATGGCTCCAAGAGTCAGACGGCCGGTGTTTATTCAATCCTTGCGCCAGGCTCATATCCGGCGCCGCTTATTACATTACGGATACTGTCTTCCTCCATATCCATGCCGTTCAGGCGAACCTGGCCAAGAGCGAGATTCACATCGGCATGGCGGATATTTGGGATGGAATTGAAGGCTGAACGCAGTTTCACAGCGCATCCCTGACAAGACATCCCGTCAACGCGCAGGGTAATGTGTTCGAGCGAGGAGTTTGAAGCCCTCCTGCCATCCAGCCTATTCCGTATACCGGTCAGAGCAAATTTCACGAAGATACCAAGAAGCAGACAGGCCGCCGCTATTGTCATCAGGCCGCCATGTTCGTGTGTTGCATGATCATGAATGCGCATGGCGGTCATATCGACAAGATAATCAAACATATAACCAAAGAACAGACTTGCCGTGATTATAACCAGCAGGTAAATGGACAGAACCCTCTTTCCGAAAACCCTCAGGATGGCGCCCATGGTGGCTACATTCGTTGCCGGGCCGGCCACCAGATATACCAGGGCAGCGCCGGGCGGCAGACCGGCATGAACCAATCCAGCGGCAATGGGGACCGATGCCGTAGAACATGCGTACATCGGCAAAGATATCAACAGGGCCATGATCAAACCTCCAAACCCTGTTGTCATTCCTATATTGCCGAAAAAGTCCTGGGGGATGAAAGTTGTCAGCGCAGCGGAAACCAGAACGCCAACTACAACCCAGCCCCAAATCATATACAGCAGTTCGTCTACTCCGTACTTCCAGACACCCTTTGCCTTAGACCTCAACGATGGATAACGGGAATTCCCAGGTTCCTCTGTCTTAGCTGAAGGGTTGTTGGATTCTGGAAATGTTTCTTCCGGTCCTCCGAAACTATGCGCCAATACACCGGCCAGAATCCCGGTCATGAAGGAACTGACCAGCTTGAAAACTGCAAACGGCAATCCAAGAAAAGAATAACTTACGAATGTGCTGTCCACGGCCGTCTGAGGCGTAGACACGAGAAAACTTACGCTGGCGCCCCGGCTTGCGCCGTCCTTTCTAAGACCGATGCCCACGGGAATAACACCGCAACTGCACAGCGGCATTGGAACGCCGGCCATGGCTGCCTTGACAATACCGCCCATACCGGGTTTCCCAAGCTTGCGCCGGATGAAGCCTTCGGGAATAAGCACATGCAACAGACCGGCAACAAGGCTGCCCAGAAGCAGCCAAGGTGCCAGCTCAAGCCATACCGCCCATAAATTGCCCATGAAATGATACAAGAATTCCATTACTAATCCCGTATGTTGGATACAAACCCGACTTAGTTTAACACTAGTTTAACCTATAATTTAAAGCTCATCGACCTGGGGAACAGCCTTGACTGCAAAATTTCGTAATAGTCAGACCTTCAGAATTGTCAAAAATGATGCCTTATCCCCAGTCCCACGAAGTTTGATCCACCCGTAATCCCGCCTAGCCAGCCGCCTGCACCGGACCTGTGATGAATCCGCAGGAAAGCCGACCAGTCCGGATGCCGCGGGTGTCCAACCGTGATTTCAGCCAGGAGAAAATTCAGAAACCTCGAAACTCTGCCGTCTTCATCATCACGCTCAAGCACCGGGGTTCCCAATGCAAGCGACGGCCCGCTCCCGAATGCTAAAGTCGTGGGCAACATGTTATCCCATGGAAAAGCCAGCCATCTTCCGATAAGTATCATGTTTACTTCATAATGGTCCTGAACACCGAAATGTCGTGCGATATTTCCCTCGAGTTCAGCGCTGAAAAGATCGCATATACTGTCGAACTCATAGGATACCGCAACCGCGGCAAGGTGTGACGACCGCAGTTTGGTCTCTCCCCGTATGATTTCCACGAACCGGTTATCGCTCCATTTCGCGCCATAGAAAGACAAAGACCATTCACGATCGGCAGAAGCAGTGGCCAGATCAGGCATCAGAAAACAAAACACAACACACAATCGGGCCACAATATTGAACATAAACGACGCCATACCACAGTGTTGATCAGCATATGCCGTTATTCAACTTTGTTGTTACAAGGGCTTTTTCCCGCATCCCGGACTGATCTCAATCCGATATTCAGGACTCGTAAAATGGATTATTTCAGTTGAATTTATACACGGATACGTCTGAAGAAA
>SLRP01000206.1 GCA_007130845.1 Kiritimatiellia bacterium
CAAAGATTATTTCACGGATGTCCTGAACATATCATTACCGCAAACCCTGAAACTCCCCCACGGGAAATACATGGCACTGAGCGAAAGTAATAACGATGCTCAGGCCGCGGAAAATGACCGCGACATTGAAAGGCTGAAGGAACATCCCTCGGAATGGATAGACGGATTTGTGACGGACACTTCTCTTGCCAGGGTCGCCGGCCTGCTTGGCAAAAAAACCATTGCAACACTGGAAGGAAGCAAACGGGGAAACAACAAACTCCTCCTCCATCAATTCCTTGAGGATGAACAACTCCCCCGTTTCGACACATATGTGGCCGGGGACAGGAAGGAGATACGCCGACACCTCGACACATTGAAGGATTCCGGTTATACGCGCGCCGTTCTAAAGTCCCAGATTGGAGCTTCAGGCATAGGCATGATCAGGATAGGAACCGAATCATCAACAGCCGACCTGAAAATACCGGATTACATATTCTTTGAGGGACCATGCCTTGTTCAGGGCTGGATGGACGATCGCGTAAATGATCTCCGGAAAATAGGTTCACCAAGCGTTCAGATGTTTTTGAGCGATGATTCAGTATATATATACGACCTTACTGAACAGATCCTCAGCGATGACAGCGTGCATGAGGGCAACATGGCAATCCCTTCGTACATCGAGAAGGATCCGGACCTTAAGGATGAAATCCTGGAACTGGGTTCACGGACGGGACAATGGCTGCATGATCAGGGTTACCGCGGCACCGCCAGTGCGGATTTCCTTGTCATTGAACAGCACGGAAATATTCAGGTAATTACATGTGAAATCAATGCCCGTATAACAGGTGCAACTTATCCTTCCATACTTGCAAGGCATACAAGGCCTGAAGGGGCATGGCTTATGCGCAACATGAAACTGAAAAAGCCCATGCAGAGTCAGGACCTGATTGATCGCATGGATCGCGCAGGATTTCTTTATCACGGAAACAAAGCCGGCATACTGCCCATAAATTTCAACTCGAACGAATCCGGAGAAGTCATCAAAGGACAATTCCTGTGCCTTGCCGACAAGACCGATGAATGCATACAGCTTCTTACGGACATGGAGCATATATTGCCTGAGACATGGATGTATGACAGGGATTAACCAAACAAATGAGGAACTTAAGAAGGTTCTGGTCGCTCTGACCCGCGATCTGATTCTCATACCAAGCACTGCCGGCCGGCCTGACGACATTGAGCGAGGCTTGGAATTCATGAGGAATCACATCGAATCGCTTAACCATATACGGGTTAGTGACTACGAACACGATGGGGCGCCTTCAATTGTTATTCTTCCGGAACATGTGGAATCTCCGGATGTCCTGCTCTGCGGTCATCTTGACGTCATTGAACACACGGATCTGCGCAGTTATAAATCCGAAGTGCGCAATGGCCGCATCATAGGACCTGGCGCGGGGGACATGAAAGGCGGCCTGGCCATCATGATGGAATTGTTTCGCGATTTTCACACCCGATACCCTGAAGCCTCACTCGGCCTGGTAATAACCACTGACGAGGAAACCGGCGGAGAATCGGGGATCGGATATCTGGTAAAAAAAGCCGGACTGCGTTGCGGAGCAGCAGTTATACCCGATGGAGGATCGCTGGAGGAAATAACCGTGGAAGAAAAAGGGCTATTGCATCTGAGACTGATAGTCGAAGGACACGCAGCCCACGCAGCATTCCCGTGGTACGGACGCAACGCACTGGAATATTTGGTCGAAAAACTGCAGTGCATCAGGGATTTCTTCGACAACCTTCGTGACAAGAGTCAAGACCACTGGTACCCGACCTGCTCAACAACCATACTTCAGGCGCCTAACCGCACAATCAATCGAGTCCCGGATTATGCCGAGGCGGATCTGGATATCCGTTTTCCTCCCCCGCATACGCTGGAAAGCATCCTGAATGATCTGGGCAATCTGATTGGAGACGACCCGGAATTGAAAATCATTATTTCAGCGGAACCCACGCATTTATCGCCGGATCCGCTTTTTCTGTCCGTCACCGAAGAGATCACGGGGCGCCCCGCCAGACTGATCAGGGCATGCGGAGGAAGTGACGGACGATTCATGGCCGCACATGATACCCCTATCATGATGTCCAGGCCCATCGTCGGGGAACTGCATTCCGAAGAGGAATGGATAGACATAGAGTCCATGCTAACCTATTACCGCATCTGCGAACGTTACCTGAACCTGAAACTGCTTTAGCGGCAGAGCCTTGCAGACCTCCGCTGGAAGCCCGAACCGGAGGGTTATTCACTGAGGCCCTGACACGGATTGAGAAATGAATAAAGAAAGGTGGAGACAAGGATCGGTTGACGATCACGCCGACGATTACGGATTACGACAAAAAAATCCCAATCGTTTACCGTAGTCGTCTCCGTAGTCGTAGAGCGGAGAGAAAACACAAAGGAAAGGCGGGGGAGAAAGCCGGTAAGGATCGGTTGACGATTACGGATTACGATTAAGAAATCCAAATCGTTTACCGTAGTCGTCTCCGTAGTCGTAGAGCGAAATAGTGAGAATATTCAAGGAAAGGCGGGGGAGAAAGCCAGAGTAGCTTTACCCCGTTGATAAATAGACATTTACAGATATATTATTCTTTCACATTTGACAGAACGAACAAAACATCCAAGGAGGGCAGTATGAAAGGTTCAGGCGTAATTATCGCGGCGGGCATCATGATCATGAGCGGGTACGTTTCCATGGCCGGAATGGATATGCATGAAGAAATGGGTCCCATTCCGTATCGCGGCGAAGGGAAGCATGTAATGATCAATGCCGGGGAATTGGAGTGGACTGATATCGCTTCCATGGCGCCGCCGGCTCAAATCGCCATAATCGAAGGCGATTTGAGCAAGGAGGAGCCGTTTACGTTCCGGCTCAAGTTGCCCGCGGGGTATATCGTCGCGCCGCATATCCATCCGGCGTATGAGCGCGTAACGGTGTTGCAGGGAACATTTCATTTCGCGCACGGCAAGGAGTTTGACCGCGACAAGACGATGGCTCTGGATGTCGGCGGCGTGGCCATCATGCCTCCCGGTGCGCCCATGTTCGGATATACGGAAGAGGAAACCATCATCCAGTTGCACGGTACCGGCCCGTGGGGAATCGAGTACATCAATCCCGAAGACGATCCGCGGAAGCAATGATCTGAATACTGTCAGGAAGCTATTCAGGCCGGACCACAGGTTTCCTTCATAATCAACAAGTCATGCGCGGGTTTGGCATGTTTGCACCCTTCGACCCCTCTTTGTGGGGGTATAATGGGCTGTTAATGGGAGATACGACCCGGAATGACATAACAATTTACTCTTGTAATGCGGTCAATCGGGTTTGCAGATATAATTGGCTCCGGCGGTAGGGCTCGAACCTACAACCTAGTGGTTAACAGCCACCCGCTCTACCATTGAGCTACGCCGGAAACCCAAAAATCCAGGGAACTTTAATATCACAGAGCCTGATGTCAAGCATGTTGAACGATAGATCCCCGTCATATCCTGTCCAAGCCGACAGGTATGACAATACTACATTACTGCTTTATCGATAAACCCATAGTCCGAAAGCACGCTTACAATACCGTTAATCACAAATTGGACTGAAATAACTGCAAGTATAAGGCCGAAAACCTTGGTTACGATCTGTTTTCCGGTTTCCCCTATATACCTGACGATAACCTTGGAATAGACCATTGCAAAATAACACGCAACCGTGGTCATCGCTATAGCCATGAAAACAAGCACAGTATGATATATCGATGGAGCCTCGCTCATAAGGATCATCACGACTGCAATGGAGCCCGGACCACTCATGAACGGTATGGCCAGAGGAATTACGGAGACATCATCGGCAATTTGACCTTCCGGATGGGTGGTTTCCTCGCTTTCTTCCGAGCTGATCGACTTCTTGCGGATCATCCCCATTGCGATGCCGAACAAAATGATTCCGCCTGCAATACGGAATGCAGCCAGTGTGATCCCGAATAGCTGGAAAATAACGCCGCCGAGCAAAGCGAAAACAAAAAACACGGTCGTCGCGATCTTCACCGATCTAAGAGCTATTTCCTTCTTCCGTTTTTCAGACGCGTTAGGCAGAAGGGACATGAATACGAACGCACTGGTAATCGGATTTACTATGACAAAGATTCCTGCGACGGTAATGAACAGATACGACAGTGTGCTTGTAATAAACCCAACAATTTCTTCCATGAATCACCTCGTCTTATTAAGTGTGCAGTTCATCGCAATCATATATCTTCCTATACCTGCTGACGGCCCCGCAAAGCCCTGGACAAAGTCACGGGATCGGAATATTCAATGCCGCTTCCCGAAGGCAATCCGTATGCCAGGCGTGAAATCCGCACTTTGAGACCGCTCAACACCTCATGCAGATAACTCGCCGAGGCATCGCTTTCCACGTCGGTGTCCAGGGCCAGTATCACTTCCTCCACGTTCTCGTCTTTTATGCGATCAACCAGTTTCCGGACAATCTCCGGGGAAATATCCTCGCCATGCATTGGCGATATCTTCCCCATCAAGGCATGATATCTCCCGGCGAAACCTCCCGACGCCTCAAAATACTGAATGTCATCTGGCCCCTCAACGACACACAGCACCCTCCCGTTTCTTTGAGTATTTGTGCAGATTCCACAGGGATTATGGCTTGTATCGGTTATATTCCCGCACCGGGAACAAAGCACTACATTGCGAATAACATCATCAAGAGCGCCTGCAAGCCCAGCCGCCATATTCCTGCGGTCTTTGACAAGGCCGAATGCAATCCTCTCGGCTGAACGGCGCCCTATACCCGGCAATCTGGCCAGCGCTGTTATCAGGTTGTCGAGCGGTTCTATATGCTTCATAATCAGAAGATAAAAAGGGTTAGAAAGGCAGGCCGCCGCCTGGCAGGCCCATTCCACCGGTAATCTTTGACATCTCCTCGCTTGCCATTTCCCTGGCCTGTTTCATTGCGCCGTCTACAGCCGCTACTACAAGGTCTTCCAGCATGTCCACATCTTCAGGATCAACCACCTTGGGATCTATCTTGATCTTCTCCAGTGTCATGTCGCCTCGCACTGTGGCTGTGACCATGCCGCCGCCGCTGGAGAAGTCCACGGTCTTTTCCGCCATTTCAGCCTGCATTTTCTCCATATTCTTCTGCATCGAAGCGGCTTGCTTCATAAGTTTTGACATATTAACCATCTTGTCCTGCTCCTTTTTTACTCGCGTACATCAACAATATCACCGTTGAACACTTCCAATGTCTTACGAACAGAAGGATCCCGCAACCATTTCTCTCTGGCATGCGTGGCCTTCTGTACGTTCTCATCCAAATCCGCGCCATGTTTCATGTTTTCACCCTCCCCCTTGACAGCAGGCTTTATTTCCGTATCGCCAGGCAGTTTTTCCCCTGCCTCAAGCAATTTGAAATCAACATGAATATTTCTGCCCAACACAGACCCTATCACCCTTTGGATGGCATTGCGGTTTCTGGGAACATCAAGATTCTCAATGTGCGACTCGAATTCGGGATCAAAACCAATTTCCACAGTATGACCTTGCACCATGACCGGACGTGAATCTATAAGGCAGCTACGCGCAAGTGGAGCCGCATGACTTATCTGATCTATCAATTCCGTCCAACTGCCAATTAGAATGTTCAATTCCTTTTCCGAGGGTTCATCGGATGCCCTGGAAGCGGTAACTGTTGAAGATTGTGTCGGCGCTGATACGTCATCCTTCCCGGAAACGGATGGATCACTGGATTGCGGCTTTTCCTTGGCCGAAAGCCCGGGGTCAATCATACTGCCGTTTTTTTTTATGTCGTTGATCTGCTCTATGACTTGATCTATTGAGACGACTGACGCCGCCCGGCCGGCCCGTATAAGCGCTGTCTCAAGAATGGTGCGCTTGGACAAGGCATACCGGAGCCGTCCGTCAACTTCAGTCAGGATATTCACGATCCTGAGCACGCGTTCAGGATCAGTGGATTGCGCATGAGCCTCAAGAATGCCTAGTTGCTCATCGGATAAGTCCAGGATGCCGTCGCCTTCACCGGCATAGAGATAAATCAATATGTTCCGGAAATACTCCAGGAGTTCCACCACCAGCCTCTGCATGTCCTTGCCCGATTCGTCCAGCTCGGCGATTATCCTGATGGTGCGCGGTATCTCACCCTTCAACACCGTCCCCACAAGCTCGTCCAGGGTTTTCCTCGCCACAAGCCCGAAGACGGAAAGAACATTCTCTTCCCGGATCTTCCTGCCCACAAACGCGATAAGCTGGTCAAGAGCGGACTCCGCATCACGAAGGCCTCCCTCCGCCCCTCTGGCAATGGCCAGAAGTGCGTCCGTATCTATGTCCAGCTTCTCCGCTCCGGCTATCAACTCCAGACGGGCCGTCAGATCCCGAACGGATATACGCCTTAGATCGAAGCGCTGACATCGCGACAGAATCGTGGCTGGAACCTTTTGAGGCTCCGTAGTTGCAAAAATGAATTTCACATGAGGAGGAGGCTCTTCAAGGGTCTTGAGAAGGGCGTTGAAGGCAGCCACTGTCAACATGTGTACTTCATCGATGACATATATTTTATAAGGACCGCGCGCGGGAGTGTAACGGACATTTTCCCTGAGACCCCGAACCTCATCAACGCCGTTGTTTGACGCCCCGTCGATTTCAAGAACATCCATTGCATTGCCGGCCATGATTTCACGACAGGCGTCGCAGTTGTCACAAGGCTCGGGAGTCGGACCCTTCTCACAGTTCAGGGACTTCGCCAGAATACGCGCCGTGGATGTCTTGCCGATACCGCGCGATCCAACAAAGAGATAGGCGTGCGCCACCCTGTCAGCCTTGATTGCATTCTTCAGCGTGCGCGTTACGTGTTCCTGCCCCACCACATCATCGAACTGACGAGGCCGCCATTTACGTGCTAGAACTTCATAAGCCATGTGATCTCCTCAAGGGAACAGAAGAATGATACTTCCGCCAGGGATTGTAATGGCGCCGCTCAAAAACCGCAAGCAACCCCGGCATCAAACCCTCCACCCGAAAAAAAGCCGTGCACCCTCATTTGACTCATGCAGCAGGGTCTCGCCTTCCGTTTCATGGCTCCGACCAGG
This sequence comes from Kiritimatiellia bacterium, assembly GCA_007130845.1. GTDB lineage: Bacteria > Verrucomicrobiota > Kiritimatiellia > SLAD01 > SLAD01 > SLRP01. The sequence continues at coordinate 7,150 of SLRP01000206.1, forward strand.
TAAACCTACGGCGCCCGAAAATCATGACTTACCGCTGCTACCTTCCGGTCCTGACGGGGTTCATCCGTTTTCGTCGCATAGGGCCCAGCCATCAACACCAATCCGCGGCGCGCCGGCCCAGCCGCTCGAGCCTCATTCGGGAGTTAAACCCTGCTATAGCGGGTTGCAGGTCATACCGCCCATCGGGCGGAAGTCAGGGCACCGCTACCTCCCCGTCTAGCACGGCCAATTATCACCATACCCCGAGGCACCAACATTGGCAAGCGCGGTACTGCAGAGCAAGCATCCCGAGAGCTTCTCACCTGTTCATCGCCGACTGTGTATTCATGATGCCATGGACAATATCCCCGCGCAGTGAAACATGGATCCCGGAGCCGATCTTGTCATTTTCAAAGCGTCGTGTCATAGTCGACACCATGCGGATTCTACTGTCAAATGACGACGGCATCCATGCGCCGGGTATTTCCGCGCTATATGACGCGGTGCGCGACCTGGGTGAAGTGCAGGTGGTTGCCCCAGAAGCGGAAAGCAGTGCCGTCGGGCACGCAATTACAATTTCCGACCCCCTCAAAATAAAGAAGGTCAACAAGAACGGCGAATTCTTTGGATACGCAGTTGACGGGACACCTGCCGATTGCGTAAAGCTGGCGGTCAGCGCATTGTTTGACGCCCCGCCCGATATAGTGCTGAGCGGAATAAACCTGGGTCCTAACTCCGGAATCAATGTGCTGTATTCCGGCACGGTTTCCGCGGCGACGGAGGGCACAATCCTGGGAATACCCAGCATGGCTGTCTCTCTTAATACATTTACCGACCCATACTGGGAAACCGCCGGAAGAATTGCCAGGGAATGCGCACTCAGGCTGATTGATGAACATTTACCCGACGACACATTGCTCAACGTAAACGTGCCAAATCTCCCCTATGAGCAAATCAAGGGATTTAGGGTAACCCGTATGGGGCGGTCGAGATTTGCAACCATATTTCATAGGCGCACAAATCCAAGAGGCAAGGAATACTACTGGATGGACGGCGAAATGAAGATATTCGACGACGATGCCAACACCGACCTGAGAACCCTTGCCGAAGGATACGTGTCGCTGACACCGCTATGGTTCGACCTCACACACCAGGAAGCCATTCCCAAACTCGAAAAATGGACCGACACACTCAGGCAGCCGGGTACCGGCAAAGGCGGTTTGAACCGGCCAGCCACTCCCTAGAACAATTTCCGATCAGGTATCGCTGGCCCCTCTCTCTTGACTTAATATTGCCCCGCCATATACTGAAAATCCGCGTTAAGCCAACGTAGCTCAGCTGGCAGAGCAGCTCACTCGTAATGAGCAGGTCATCGGTTCGAATCCGATCGTTGGCTCCAGCCTTTAAACACCTTGCAAAAACCAGAAAACAACCTCATAAACGAGCGCTAAGAGCCCATTTCCGCGAATTCATCGTCGTAACTCGTTGCGCCCCTAAGATATCCTGAGGTCAGTCCCCGAGCCGAGCAACCGAGCCGAGCACCGAGCCGAGCATCAGAACAGTATTCAATGGAAAATCCCCCGCAACTCTCGGAGGAAACCAAGGCTAAAGCTACTCGAGTCCGAGCGGGTATCCATCAAGATCCGGGTCAATGTCCATACCAAGATGCTTCAGAACCGTCGGCACCGCATCAACTATATAGCTCTGCCGCGGACTTATGCGGTTGTGAACAACATCCCCGCTCACCAGCATGAAACCATGCAGTATCTCCGGAATTGCATGGCCGCCACCGTGCCTCCTGCCATATCCCCCATGATCCGTGGTCATCACAACAACCCAATCCTCAAGGTCATGGGAAGGGCGACTCCTTACCGCATCCATAATCCGGCCAACGTGATGATCCACATTCTCAATAGCCTCCATATACTCTGATGATTGAGCACTGAATCCGAACCAGTGCCCGGCGGCGTCCGGCTGATGCAAATAAATCCAGACAGCCGTTGGATCAGTGTCCTTCAGCAACCCGACTGCTTTATCTGTAACCATGGTGTCCGTCTGTTTCTCGCGCTCCATGCGATGCCCGGGAACCGGGTTTATGAAAAGACGCACCCGGTTGTCCGTGTGCAGCTCAAGATTCAAATGACCGTCTGATGCATCTCCGTAGTTTCCCATTATGATATTGCGACCGGTATCTGTTGTGCGAAACCATGCCCCCAGCGCAAAATCCGCCAGTGTTACTTTCTTTATATCACCTTCAAGTGGTTCCTTCCGCCTGCTTAACGGGCCGTCAACCTCCAGAACAGGGTCGGGTAGTGCCATAAAATCTCCATCTTCAACAAGAGCTTCTATTTCACGCTGGCTCAATGCCCGATTCCATATGCGGACATTGCGAAGTTCACCATCCAGCTCTGTCTCCCCGGATCTGGCATCCCGGCCTATATGATAGACTTCACCGCGAAGATCAAATTTTTCGGCGCTGTCTTCCACCGAGGCTACCTGTATTCCATTTAGATAAAGAGTGACGGTCCGGCCGCGCCTCATACCCAACAGGTGATGCCATTGTCCATCTCGCGTATCTATGCCCACATCGTCCGCCGAAACATTGACATCCAATCTCGTCCCGCCCGCCAACTGGAAGAAATGCCGGATATCGGCACCCGACACAATAAACCGGTCTATGGGCCTCCAGACTGACACCAGGGAAACAGCCAAGGCATCCGGGCGGGCGGCCTTGATCCTCTCAAAGAAATGCGGGTATTCCTCATAGTTCCTGCCCTGGAAGGTATTGTCATTAACGCCGTGCTTGTCCGCCCATACACCGGTCAATATACTTGACCAGCCCGGGCCGCTGACGGTGTTGTTCTCCCGATACCGCTCGCCAAGAATAAGACAGCGCGGATCAAACGTCCCGTTGGCTATCAGTTTATTAATGTTAGGGGTATCTGCAGCAATCAAAGCATCCGGCCTGACTCCGTCAACCCCGATAACCAATGCCTTGCTTACCCTCTCCGGTTCCGGCAAGGGCTCGCTTTCCATGGACGTAATGCGCCAGTTATCAGCCTTATCAGCCAGCTCAAGCCTAAGAAGAAAGCCCGGCAGAGCGCCTGTTGCAGTCTCAAAGCGTATTGGGAAGACCGTTGCCCTGTCACCGTCAACCAGCGCTTCTGCGCCGCCGGCATCTATTTCAACTTCATCGAAAAAGCCCTGCCCCATAAGCCCTAGAACAGCCTGCCGCAGATCGGCCTTGCCCTCTCCTTGAGGGCCGAGATATTCGTCCGATATCAATTCCATGATGGAGTCAATATCACCCTCAGTAAGACTTTCCTCCCACTGCCTCACTACACCCATGACATCATCTTCAGATGCGTTAGCCTCCGAAGACAGCATGAACATCATCAATGATGAAAAGATAAAACAAGTTACTGAAGCAGACATTCTCTTCATTTCGAACTCTCCCTGTATTACAGGCCTCGATTTATTTCAAATACTAAGCATAGATTACACACATTGAAAAATCCAGAAGCCTTCGGGGATTATTGGACTGCCCGCCCATTCAAGTGTAAAACTCCCGGCTTTACCTGGCGGGGTTAAAGCTCTACACATGGGAAAAGGCAACAATGCACGTACACAACCAACGCTGCTTGAAATTTGTTCGATGCCGGATTACGCAACAAGACTCATAATGAAAGCTTTCAGAAGAGCAACGGCGGCCACACTGGGCAAATACCGGTCAATGCTTCGCCGCACGACGTTCATTGCAGTGACGGGAAGCGCCGGTAAAACCACCGCCAAGGAACTTATTAACGCGATTCTCTCGTCACGCTACAAAGGCACATATACCCGCGGCACGATGAATGCGCTAACCCCGCTATGCAAGACCATGTTGAAGGTACGGCCGTGGCACAAGTACTGCATAATGGAGATGGGAACAAGCGGCAAGGGCTGTATCAGGGAGTATACCAGATACTTCCCACCGGATATAGGGGTGGTATTAAGTGTGGGCTTGGACCACTATACGGAATTCCGAAGCATCGAATCAATCGCTGCTGAAAAGCAGGGCGTTGTTGAAGCTATCCCATCCCGTGGAACAGCCATACTTAATGCGGATGACTCCAACGTCGCAGCAATGGCAGATGCCGCAACGGGAAATATTGTCCGCTTCGGGCATGACGATAATTCTGATTTCAGAGTATTGGGTGCATCGTCAGCATGGCCCGACCGCCTGACTCTTACCCTGAAGTCGGATGGAGAATTGCACCACATCCGCACGCGTCTTTTCGGAACTGTATGGGTTCCCAGCATCTTGGCGGCATGGGCGGTGGGACGCACAATGCAAATTCCGGACACTGAAATAGCCCGGATACTGGAGCAGTTCGAGCCTTTTCCAGGACGCATGAGCGTAGTCAGCCATCCCGACGGAGTGACATGGATTCGCGACGACTGGAAATCCCCGTATTGGTCGATACAGCATGTAATCGACTTTATGAGGGATGCCCGGGCAAAGCGAAAGATAATGGTATTCGGAACAATATCCGACACGCCTGGATCAACTCCTCCAAAATATCGAACGGTAGCCGGGAAGAGCCTGGAGGTTGCGGATCTTGTCATATTTGTGGGTAGAAATGCACATTATGCGGTAAAACCCGGAGAAGAGAACATTCACCCCTCTCTCAAGATGTTTGACACTGCATTGGAGGCGTCCACTTTTCTTGACTCCGAGCTTCGATACGGCGATCTTGTTCTATTAAAGGGATCCATACGCTCCGACCATATTCAGAGGCTGTACATGAATCGCGAAAAGACCGTTAAGTGCTGGAAGATGGATTGCGGGCGGATGATGAGTTGCTATGTGTGCCCGCTTCTGTATCGAGAGAGCTGAATTAACCGTTTGAGTTTCCGGATATTATTTTCGCGTTCCAGACTTTTCCAAGCTAACAAATAAGACAGGGATCAAACAGGTATGATAAGAAAACCCGTTTTGCTGAATGGATTGATTTTGTCTGCAATCATGCTGCTGTTTCTGACGGCTTCTGCAAAGGCGAGTGAGGATGATGTCATGGCGACAGTAAGGCAGTGGGGACACAGCCTTGGGACAGGCCATATCGACTCGATTATGGAATTGATATCCGATGGTTTCTCCAGTCCAGACATAGAGAATAAAGCAGCCTTCAGGAAGGCAATTGAGGGGCTTATTAAAAACGGTTTTCTTGAGGACGCTGAAATTGACTCGGGTGCTGCCGAAGTCTTGATTGAGAAAGACTTTGCCACGGTGTCCCACGTGCGTGTGGAACCGGAATCCGCGGAACAGCGCGGCGTTCTCCTTCGATTAACGCTCGTTGATGAAGAGGACCGCTGGCGAATAACCTCGCTGGAAGCAGAACCCTTGCCGGAACCGGACCACATAGACATATACATGCGCGGCAATGACATCCCCCCGCCTGCTCCTTTAAAGGTGGTTAAAAGGCGGGATGTGCATGTACAGGAACACTTCGTTCTGCCTAGACCCGACGAAAACATGAAGGATGTTCCCTTAAACACCAGTTTCTTCATAACTCTGGCAACCGGAGACGAGATTGACGCCATCTCCAAGAACTCAATAACCGTTCTATTGAAACCGGAGAATGCCGACAGCTTTTATATACTTGAGCAGGATCAAACTTTCACAAACGGCTATACGGGAAAGATCTTTGACATTGATTTTTACAGGGGACGACGGCAGGACAGATTCGGAAAGAATGCCATAGGGATATATATTGACGGACCGGCTGAACTTAAACCCGAGACAAGATATACGATCGCCGTAGATGCCGTATCCCGAAGGGGAGCTGCAATCCCCGAAGACGACGGGACATGGAGTTTCACCACGCAAGCGAAACCCGCTGTTCACAATATA
>SLRP01000230.1 GCA_007130845.1 Kiritimatiellia bacterium
ATTGCGCCCTGCCAGTCAGGATCCTCCTTTTTCTGCTCGATCATCCATTGCGCAACCGCCTGGGTGAGGAAATAGGGTCCATGCAGGTTTGTTTGAAGTACCCATTCAAAACTCTCCTCGGTGGCCTCAAGCATATCGCGCCGTTCCCTGGGAGCCACACCCGCATTATTTACAAGCACATGCAACCTTCCGAATTTTTCACGAACGGATTTCAGCATTGCTGCACGAGCTTCAGTGGATCCGACATCGCAGGCGCAGTACAATACCTCCCCGCCGGCCTCCCTTAGCGAGTCCAGAACATCTGTAACGTCCGATTCGGGCCGCATTCCGCACACTGCAAGATCGAAACCTTTAAGCGAAAGCTCCCGGGCCACGCCCAAACCTATTCCCCGTGTTCCACCTGTAACGAGGGCTACCCGTCGTTTCATCATACCTTCAACTCCGGAACGTCCAACCATTTGTTCTCCTTCCATGACTGCATGCCTAACTCTGCGAACTGAACGCCCTTTGCGCCTTCAAGCAGAGAGTATGCCCATTGTTCATCCAGGGCAACGTGGCGAATGAAAGACTCCCACTGGATCTTGAAGGCGTTATCGTATTCTATGTTATCAGGAAGTTTCTGCCAGTTGTCCAAGAAGTTGATCGGCTGGGGCACATCCGGATTCCACACCGGTTTCGGAGTAGCGGCCGAATCCTGCGTCCATACATCGCGCAGACCGGCAACAGCAGAGCCCTTTTCGCCGTCAACCTGAATGGACAGGAGATCGTCCCGGCGCACCCTTGTGCACCATGAACTGTTGAACTGGGCAATCGTTCCGTCCTTGAGTTTGAAGATCGCATATGCCGAATCGTCCGCGGTGCAATCATACTCCGTTCCGTCTTCATTAAGCCGTTTCGGCAGGTCCGTGCTTCCATACGCAACCAGGCTTGATACCGGTCCGAAAAGGTCGTCAATGACATAGCGCCAGTGGCAGAACATGTCGATCATGATGCCGCCGCCGTCCTCAGCGCGGTAATTCCAGCTCGGCCGCTGGGAAGGTTGATCATAATCCAGACCGCTGAAGACCCAATACCCGAATTCACCGCGAATGGACAGAATCCGACCGAAAAAACCCAGTTCCGTGAGCATGCGCAGCTTCCTCAAACCCGGCAGCCAGAGCTTGTCCTGCACTACCCCGTTCTTGACACCCGCCTTCTCAACCAGTCGCGCCAGTTCAAGCGCATCAGCCGTGTTTACCGCTGTAGGCTTTTCACAGTATATCGCCTTTCCGGCCTTGACTGCCATTTCAACGAATGATGCACGCTGCAATGTGCCTGATGCGTCGAAGAAGATATCATAATCGCCGTATTTCCCGTCCAGCGCGCCTTGGACATCCGTGGTGTACTTATAGGGCGATCCCGTGGCTCGTATGCCATATGTTTCAGCAAGATTCTTCAGCTTGAACTCGCTTCGCCCGGTAAGAATCGGATCGGGCATTAGTATCAGCTCGTTGCTTACCTTGATCCCTCCCTGCTCTATTATCGCTGAAATGGAGCGGTCGAGATGTTGATTAGTCCCCATGCGCCCGGTAACGCCGTTGAGGATTATTCCAATTCTTCGTACTTCCATGAATATCCCTTTCAAGTATTAATTTAGATGGAAATAGGTCCGCCTTCTGGCAAATCCGTGCATTGCGGATAAGTTGCCCCTGAAGGAAGCGGCGGCGCGTCTTCACCGGCTTTAGGAAGCGTGCCGTTGAGTTCCTGCCGCCAATGCGCTACATCGCCTGCCGGACCATAGCAATACAGCATTATTAGAGGCGTGCTACCCTTGTTTGTCAACTGATGGAAGACTTTGGGAGGTATTTCCACACACTGGCCCGCCCTTATCTCCTTAACTTCATCGCCAAGGCACATCTCACCCACTCCTTCAAGTATCCAGTACACCTCTTCCTGTTCCTGGTTGTGCCATGGCACCTGCCCGCCGTCAGGCTCAAGCTCCACATATCCAATTGCAAAATTCCTGCATTGAATCGGAGATGCCCCGCCTACCACATTTCGTGTCCGGCGCCGCGCTGGATAAGTTCGGCCTTCAATTTTATTCAGGTCGGCAATATTCATGAATCGGACTCCTTTCGAGGATCATTGAAAAACGTGTAATAGCGACCGCCATCAATCAAGCGCTGTATAAATAGAGCCACTTCGCGGGCATGATAATCTCCCCACATGCACGATTCGCCGTATGGAACGACGGAACCGTCCGGGACATGATCCCAACCGCGCGGGCGGTGGTATATGCTGTGCAGTAACAAACCCTGATGATCATCATTGTCATTAACATAGGGTTCGTCAAGCAGAGTATCCATTACCGTCAAGCCGGCCTGGGTATAGCGGCTCCCGTCCTCACCATGATCCGAAAGATATTTCCCAAGCCGCAACAAACCCTGCGCCCCGATCGCGGCCGCTGAACTGTCGACAGGTTCATATTGATTGAACGGGTCGGCCGGGCGTGAAAGGTAGTCGCCCATCTCAGCAAGACCTGGAGCGCCCGTATCCCAGTAGGGAATTCCGTCCACCGGCGTGTTATCGATATAGAAATCACACGCTGCCCGAGCCGCCTTCAGCATGAATGAACACACAGTTTCGCGTCCGCCGAACGCATCCATGGAATCGGCCGGCAACGTGTCAATGAACTCAAGTTCTTCAGGGTACCCGCACATTATCCAGGAAAGCCCGCGTGTCCACGTGGAGAAAGGTGAATATCCCTGCTGTGTGCTGGGGCACCGGAATTTTCCGTCATTGATATTAAAAACGGCTTCATGTATTACGTGTCCCCACACATCATAAGTATCGCGTCCTTCTCCGTAATACACCACATATTCAGCTGTTGTGCTGGCGTGTTGAACAAGGCGCTCGAGCAGGGATATGGATGCATCGTTTTCATCCATCAGGACGTGTCCCAGCCGATGGCCTATTGCCAGTGAGCGCAGGGAACGAATGGTGTCGGCAAACAGCGAATGCGGCCCGTTGAAAGAACATATGTATCCCAGCCCTTCCGGCAAACTCGTCCACCGCCTGGCCTGCACGGCTCCGGAGCATTTCAACGCTATCTCATAATATCGGCGCTCCCATACATTCTCTTCGATGCGGCCCTCGTTCATAAGGCGCCACAGCGTGCCGTATGTGCTGATGTTGTTGAAGCCGTGATCATGCACACCCATGTGGGTCAGATGTGGCGCCATCAGCGACACTGTGCGGTCCCTTCCCATGCCAAGAAACTTGTCCTCGTCGGTGGCGTCGAACTGAAGAAGCGCCGAACCGAACTGAAACCCCTGTGTCCACTCTGTCCAGCCCTGCGACGTATAACGGCCTCGTACGGTGAATACAGGCGCCCCGCCGTCGGGGTCAAAGCCGCGCTCAATGGATTCCAGAGTA
>SLRP01000113.1 GCA_007130845.1 Kiritimatiellia bacterium
TCACCCTCCTTCATACCTGCTGCTTCATATAGAATATTTTCGCCCTGCGGCCGCAACTCATAGCCTGCAACCTCACCATCCCTGATGTCCGGCTGCATGGCCAGAAAAAGGGCTGCGAGCCGTTCCGGGTTTTCCTGAACCTCCTCCATGTAATCGATCAGCGATTCCCGCTGGAAGACCCATCTATTTTCCCCGATCCTCTTCCCGAAACGGCTGGTTTCAAGCGCCTCCATATCCTCGAAACGAAGAGGCTGAGGCTCCTCTGCTAGCTCTTGGTCGACTTCAATATCTGCCGCCGTTTTTTTGAAACTTAACCATAATTCTTCCTGGCCGGCCTTTCCGCGGAGCACGATCCTATCCCGGAAAATACTCACGACTTGCACCTTATCCAGCTCGTCCCCTTCCCTTACCAGATGCTGCCTCTTATTCTTTATATCGTCCAGAATGGCTTGTCTGGAGCTGTGGGTGTCTGTTGACAGATCGTCTGGATAGGCAAAGAAGGTTCCTGCAAGGCGGTATTGGCCGGCAAGAGGTCCGAGATGCTCCGTAGAGTATCCAGGGTGTCTTTCGAACACAGTCGTCCATTTATGCGTCGACGGTTTCCTCAATTCAGGCCACGCAGAAGGAATGATGTCCTCTTCGTGGGTATAATGAGGAGAGGAAGGCAGACCCCTGTTGTACGTTATCCAGCCGGAAATCAACAGGACGCCGCACAAGGACAGTAGTATCCAGCGGCCCGCTTCAATCAACCTGTAATTAAGACTTTTCTGCATGGCTCGCACAATGTGTGATGGTGGAAACTATAAGCCGGATTCTGTTCCCGCCGTATAGCGGGTTCGGTCATTTATCTATGTCCTTCGCAAAAAAGCGAAGGAACTGCGATCTACCCGAAGTTTCTTCCGCCTTTGCGAAATCGAGACGGGCAGTCTCTCACTTCCTATTCGATCTTGCTCCGGATGGGGTTTGCCCTGCCCCCGTTGTCTCCTTCGGGGCGGTGGTCTCTTAATCCACCTTTTCACCCTTACCTGACTAAGCGTCCCTTTCGGGATACCCCGTCACGGCGGTATATTTTCTGTGGCACTGTCCATCCCCTCCGATATAGCAGAGGGTTTCCCCGCTTTCGCAGGGACATCCCGCCCTATGGAGTCCGGACTTTCCTCCCGGTGCCCGAAATCCGGCAATCTTGAATAGCATGTACTCGATTCGATTGTCGGATTCCAAAGCACAGAGCGACCGAAAGCCTCCACCATCACGGTGCGAATATAGCAGATCATGGCTTGAAATACAATAATCGCCCGCAATAATTGCAGAGGGTCATGGTGTCGAATTTTCTTGCGTCATGAACGACCTGCGGCGGGAGTTTCATATGGCACCCGCCACATACACCCTTGTCTACACGAACAATGGCGTAATCACCCGTGTGATTCAAAGTTCGCTCATATCGACTCAGCCATTCCTCGTCCACATCCTTTACCAATTCCGCACGCTCTTTCTTCAAATCTTCGATCTGAGACTCAAGGCTGGATATCCGATGGTTCAAGGCTTCAAGTTCCTCATCCACTATGGTTTGCTCTTTAGCCAGCTCCTGCTCGTGATCAGAGGATGTCTTCTTCAAATCCTCGATCTCTTCCATGATTGCCAGTTCCTGCTCTTCAAAACCTGCAATTTCCCGTTTGATTATGCCAATTTGTTTTTCCATGGCACGGTAATCGTCGTTACTCTTGACCTCGAACTGCTGCTGGCGCAGCTTGCCAGTTTTCTCCTGAGCGGATACAACTTCAGCCTCGATCTCTTTCACCCTGAGATTTTTCTTCTTGATCTCCTCATTAATCTGTTTGAGCACATGGCGATGCTCTTCCAAGCGTGATTCAATCATTTGTTTTCGCGCCGGAATGTCTACTATTTCCTTGGAAAGGCGGCGAATTTTTCGATCTCTATCCTGAACTGTCAGAAGTTTTTCAAGATGCGTTGACACGTAATTCCCTCATATTTGATGTAAAAAGTAGGGCACAGTTTATGCGCATGCTGTTCACAAGTCAACCGGCGTGAATACGGAGGAATTCTTTCAAACAAAGGTAAAAACGCTGGTGAATATCATCCGGACCAACCCATTTCCCTCAGATCTTCCCATGTTACGGCAAATGGATTGTCATGTCCTTCTTCCAAGACGCGGCGCACATACTTGGATAGAATATCTGTTTCCAGATTAACCATGTCATCAATGTTCTTTTCGCACAGTGATGTCATTTCCCATGTATGAGGTATTATATCCACATGAAACGACTTTGTTTTCAGTCCGGAAACGGTCAGGCTTATACCGTCCACGGCTATGGAGCCTTTGTAAACGATATCCTGTATGATGGATTCATCAGCGGCGATTTCAACAAGCTTGTCCCGGCCCCTCGCAGCGATGGACTTGATCCGCCCTACCCCATCCACATGCCCGTTTACTATATGCCCCCCCAGCGCATCTCCCGCCCGTAAAGCGCGCTCCAGATTGAGATGGCTCCCAACCTGCATTGATCCCAGGCTTGTGCGCTGAAAGGTTTCAGCAAGAACGTCGAACATCAGGCCATTTTCATCTGTTTTGGCAACGGTCAGACATACACCTTGTACTGCAATGCTTTCGCCCAGTTCGACGGGAATATTCCATGGCTCGGAGACCAGGCGAATGCTTCCGCCTGAGTCCGAATGTTGCAGTTCCTCTATCCTGCCGGTCTTTTGTATGAGTCCTGTAAACACGGTTCGTATTATTTACTTTATCAGCTCAAGAACAGGAGCATTCTCAGATCAGGATTGATTACCTTCCCGGAATCGCGTTAATCATAATATCATTTCCTATCTGCTCGCAGCTCTCAAAAATAAGCGCCGGCATGTTTTTCAGGGTCCAGCCCTTTCCGTCAACCGACCGGACTCCCTTCCTGCCGCCTAGAATGAAGGGCGCAATGATGAAGATATAACGGTCGACAAGGCCATGACGAATCAAGCCTTCGGCAAGCTCTCCCCCACCCTCGCATAACACATGCAGTACGCCTTTACGGGCAAGCAAGCGCATTAACGACCTCAAGGACACCCTCGCTTCGCATTCGGCTGTCCTGGCCACCGTAACTCCCATGGCTTGCAGCATTTCCACTCTGTTCCTCGGTGCCCTCCTGGTTACTCCTATAATAGTGTTTCTTCTATAGGAATCGTTCAAGACCTGTGCATTCCGAGGCATAGAAGCCATGCTGTCCACTACTACACGTTGCGGCCTTCTGCCTCTTGCGGGTCTGGGCATTAAGGAGGGATTGTCCATTTCGACGGTACCACGCCCAACCATTATGGCATCAGCCCGCCGCCTCAAATCATGGGTGAATGCTCGGGCCTCCGGGCCCGAGATCCATTGAGATTTCCGATAGCGATCCGCA
>SLRP01000087.1 GCA_007130845.1 Kiritimatiellia bacterium
ATTCCGGGATCAGGGCTTTCAGCGCAAGGCCGTTCATTTACCAAGCGTTTCCGGCAATGCCAGCTTCAGGCAAGAAAGCCTTAATACCCTGGATAAACAGATCTTGCCGGCGCGTTGACTCAAAATACCATGACACCGAAGCGATTCTCTAAGCGATGATACGTTGACTCATAATAGGCGACACTTTAGTTTTCTTTTTTCGAGTTGTCCATAGACGGTCGGCGGCGGGAGAATGGGCCTTATTGCTCGTCGGACCGTCGTTGGCCGGCTGTGGGCAACTCGTTATCCTCCAGATTTTCCTCAAGGACTCCTCAATGTTCTTTTTCAGAGTGATGGGATTGAGCTGTTCCTTTTGTTCTTTCAGCTGCTTTATTTCCGGTTCCGATGCCACCTCTAGCACCCGTTGGCAGGGTGTTCTGGGGTCATCGTACTCCTTGCGATACCGACTTCCAACCCGTTCTTTCCTGACCAGCTTCATGCAGGGAATAAAGAAGTTCCGATAAGCATCCGCATACGCCCACAGACGATTAAGCTCTTCCTTGATTTCCCGGTTGTCGAGACGATCATACCCCAGCAACTGCCGCACATGGCTCCAGTTCTTCTGCTCCACGTGGGCCTGATCGTTCTTTCGATAGGCCCTGGAGCGAGTAAAGTAGACGGCCCGCTTAGAACGTTTCTTCAAGTAATTTAGCAAATGCCAGTTGATAAACTCACCCCCATTGTCCACATCCAGCGCCAGCAAATCAAACGGTAGGGTATGCTCTATGGCACGAATACCTCCAAGAACTTCGTGCTGCCCGCGATTCCACACCGATCGGGTAGCAGTCCATTGGCTGTGTATGTCCGTCAACACCAGACTCCAAAAGAAGTTCCCGAACATCGAACCCCCGCAATGCGCCACTGTGTCCGCCTCCATATAGCCCGGACCAGATACTTTCCATGGCCCCGTGCGTATCTGCACTTCCGAGCGAATCAGCGTCCCGGGCTTCGGCCAGTGGCGGGACCATTTGGGCTCAGATACGCGAAATGGCTTCAGCAAACGGTCGATCTGAGCCGGACTGATATCTAGCAGTCGTTGCCGCAAATCCGCTCGAAGCACGCCGCGCTCGGCCTCGTAGTAAGCCAACCAGTCAGGGATCGCAGCTTTCAAGAGCTTTGAGCAGAGTTGGTCGGTGTATAACCAAAGTGCATGCAGCTCATCGGCGACATCCGAATCATACAACGGCTTCCTGCCTGGCGGGCGCTCCCGACAGCCCCGCTGCCCGTTAAGAAGTTTGATGGCGTGTTTGCGGTCATGGTCTGTTAGCTCACAAAATTCGCTCAATATCAGGCTCTTACGCTTTCGCCCCGATCGTTGATACTTAGGCCGCCACCGTTCCAATAACTCTTTCTTGCTTTGTTGACTCATATTATTCATCCACCTTTTGTTCGGTGTCGCCTATTTTGAGTCAACGTATTTGCTCCCCCTTGAAACAACTATTCCCTCCGGTGTCGCCTAATTTGAGTCAATTCGGGTGTTTTCAATCCGGAACGATTAATCTTGGGGTCATGCCATGTGTTGGGGTATACTAAGAGACATTATGAGATATGTGTGTTTGCTGGTTTTTCTTTGTGTGGTCACTACCACGGTGTCGGGTGAGTATTCCGCTCGGGTGGATGTCGAGACCGGCTGGTTATGGGTGGGGCGGGCGGATGTCCGTATCCCGGGCGACGAAGGTACGCGTTTTTCCTTTACCGGAGACCTGGACGCGGATGATACGGCGTATTTTCGCGGACGCATTTCATGGCGTCCGGCGCCGCGTCATTTCCTGGCAGTCACTGCCGCGCCGCTGGAGGCAGAGGCGTCAGGGACTCTGCGGCGGGAAACCCTGTTCGTTGACACAGTTTTCCCGGCTGATGAGCGGGTAAAAGCGAATTTTCAGTTCAATAATTACCGGCTGACATACCGGTATCGACTGCGCGAGACGGAACGCCTTGCATTCGATCTGGGCGGAACCCTGTTTGTAAGGGATGCAAGGGTTGTACTGGAATCCGATGAACGTCGCGATTCCGACTACGATCTCGGACTGGTCCCTTTACTTAGTTTCGGGGTCTCATGGAATATTCAACCCCGTACATCCGTTGTGCTTGACGGCGATGCTCTGGCGGCCCCTCAGGGCAGGGCATTCGATGTGTTGCTGGCCCTGGAACATCATTTAAGGGAACACCTGCAGCTGGGCGCGGGTTACCGCATCCTGGAAGGCGGGGCGGATAATGACGACGTGTACACGTTCGCCATGTTCCACCATGCCGCGGTATATATGGGATGGCTGTTCTAATTCGAAATTGAAACACTGGAGCCGGGATCATCCTTCTGCGCCTTTTCAATTTTTTCAAGCGCCACATACAGTTCCCGGCTTACCCATGC
This sequence comes from Kiritimatiellia bacterium, assembly GCA_007130845.1. GTDB lineage: Bacteria > Verrucomicrobiota > Kiritimatiellia > SLAD01 > SLAD01 > SLRP01. The sequence continues at coordinate 2,408 of SLRP01000087.1, forward strand.
GTCGGTGGCGGCATATGTTATCTGGGTAGGGCTGAGATCCTTTCTGCTCCAGTTCGATGTCTGGGCCTGTTTCGAGATGCGGAATCCCAGAATGACCGCTGCCATGCTTCTTAAGCCTTGGTTCTTGAATCCCAGGTTCCGGGCCTTGTCCTCGATGTTTACAAAACCCGCGGGCTCAAAAGGCTGAAGTTCACGCAGTTCGGAAACGTCCCGGTTGGTGGCTACACCGGCCTTGATAATGGATTCATCGCTCAGTATATCCAGAAGACCGTCGTGAAGAGGCTGATGCTTGAGATGAAACAGAAAGACCTCATTGCCTGCCGCCAACTGCACAAGCGAAGGCTGATACGATTTCCCCTTCTTGAAAGACGGCCTGGTTTCCGTGTCAAAACCCAGTAATTTTTCCCGCTTCAATTTACGAATCGCCTTTTTAAGGTCCGATGCCGTAGTGATCAGGGATGTGGGCCCTTCATACCTTCGCAGGGGCAGGGCGTTTATCTCTTCCTTGCCCAGTATCGGCATGTCTTCGGAATTAGACTGGTTTTTCGCTGAATTATTCTTCATAAGAGGCTCATGCATGAGAGCGATTACAGAAGTTCTTATATCATGACAGGAAATCATAACGAGCGCAACAGGATCATAACGTTCCTGACGGATTTCGGGACAGCCGACGGATATGTAGCCGCCATGAAAGGGGTTGTCCTTGAGCAAACCTCCAGCGTGTTTCTCGTTGACGCCACACATGACATACCGGCGCAGGATGTGGAAGCAGGGGCATGGGCTATCCATCAATACTGGCGCTTCTACCCTGAATCAACCATCCACATAGCTGTAGTTGATCCGGGAGTGGGCTCTGATCGAGCGGGGCTTCTTGCTGAGGCGGACGGCCGTATGTTTCTTGCACCTGACAACGGTTTGCTGTCCCGGGTCTTTCGATCAGCCGGGACGCTCAAAGTTTCACGCATTCGCCCGGAGATTCATCATCCCC
>SLRP01000158.1 GCA_007130845.1 Kiritimatiellia bacterium
TCCCCATAGACACGGTGGGCGTAGCGCTTCAGGAGGTTGGACCTCTGGGCGTCCCCAGGGCACCCAACTTGCTGGCAATGGCCATTACAACCGATCCCATGCAGCGCCAGACAATCTTTGCCCAGCCCGACGATCATGCCATGGGGACGGATATGACATTTCTGGTGAGCATGGGGGAAGTGATTGACATCATTACCGTGGTTGATGTCGCTCCTCCGCCTCCGCCGGTCACCCCGGACTGAAATATTATGCAGACAGTATTATAGAGAACATCCATATGAGAGATAACAGGAGGGTTTGGGCATGAAGTTGAAACGGCTGATGAATGTGTTGTTGATTTGCGTGCTGGTGCTGCCCGTTTCGGCCATGGCGCGCGAGGGAGCGCGCAACTGGGAGATAGTTAACCGGTTACGCTTGGAATATGACGACAATATCCGGCAGCAGGAACGCGATACAACCAGCAGTTTCAAGATTATTGAAGAGATTCAATTTCACGTTAACTTCAATCTGGAGAACACGTTCGTGGGATTGCGGTACAGACCTTCCTTCGTTTGGTGGGAGAACCGGAGTGAAGACTCCACCGATTTATTTCATAACCTGGATTTCATCCTGAATCACGAATTCACGCCGCGTCTGTCCTTGAGCATCAAGGATACATTCCGCTACGCGGAGCAGCCCGAGTTGATCGAACGCGGTGATGTGGTGCGGCAAGACAGCGACTTCATATTCAACACCTTGAGCGGCGCTCTTTCCTACAAGATGTTTCCGCAGACCAGCCTGGAGGCTTCGGGCCGTTATGACCTGTTGAGATATGATGACGATGCAGTTGCAGAACGCCAGGATTTCGATCTGTATGCTGCGGGTTTGACGCTGGGTCACCAGATTATGCCGGAAACAAGAGTGGCTGGAGAGATCAGGTTCGAGACCATTGATTATGACAGCGACGAGTTCCGAAGGGACGCGGACACCTACCAGGCGGGCGGCTCCGTTGAACACACATTCAATCCCGGGCTGTTGGGGAATCTGCGCGCCGGCATGCAATACAAGGACTTTGACGCCGATGATATCTCTTCGGATACATCCCCGTTTGTCAGTGGATCCCTTACTTATCTTCCGTCACCATCCACGAGGATGACGCTGGGAGCGGGTTTCACCCATTTCGAGGCGGATGTGTTTCCTTACGCAAACCAAGAGCGCTCGCGTGCGTTTGCAAGCATTTCGCACGACCTGACTGCCAGGGTCACCTTGAATGTGGCTGGAACATACACGTACGCCAAGTACAGGGAAGATGAGGTGCCGGCCGAGGCGCGGGAACGGCTTGATATCGTCGAAGGCGACGGTACTGAGGAAATAATTCAGTTGAGTACGCGTATCAGCTACCAGATCAACCGCAAGAACTGGCTGGAAGCCGGATGGCAATATGTTGACTTGGACAGTGACGTCCGCAACGATTACGACCGTAACAGGTTTCACGTCGGATGGAGAACCCGGTTGTAAGATCAAAAAGGTTTTTGATTTTTCCCGCCTCTCAGCTATGGTGTGTAAACGGCTCCGCACCGGGCAGTGGAAAGACCGCTGTTTCGCAGCGTGGAGAATAGATACAGGGTGATCTCATGGAAGAATCAAAAGAAAGTTCTCTGCATTTTCTGGATTACTGGCGCGTGATACGTTCACGCAAGGAAATCATCCTTGCGGTTACTCTACTGGTCGTTCTTACCGGGACCGCGTACACTTTAACGCTTCCGAAAATATTCATGGCCGAGGCGCGCATGAACGTCAGGGACGACTCTCTGGACGTGGAGGTTTTCTCCCGGCAGCAGACTACATTGTACAACCCTTTCTTCATGCGTACCCAGTTTCAGATAATCCAGTCCAAGGTCATTCTGGATGACGTAATACGTGAAATGGAGCTGCAGGAAGCCTGGGGTCGGGAAATGGGGGAAGGAACCCCTCTTTCACTGCAGGCTGCGCGCGGTATACTCAGGAGAAGTCTCCGTGTGGAGCAGCATCGTGATACAACTCTTATATCCATCAGGGTATTCAGGCCCGACCCGAGTGAGGCCGCTGAGATTGCCAACAAGGTTGCGGAGGTTTATCGTACATACCGACTTCGCGTAAAAAGAGACGAGGTGCTTGGAGGCCTTGAATCTCTGCGTTCCGAAATGGATAATCAGAGGCGGAAATTGGAAGAAGCCGAGAAACGGCTGGAAGCAAAAAGGGAAAATATGGACGTGGCAATGGTCGGCCGCGGATTTCAGGTTGACAAGATCAGGCTTCAGCAACTCGAAGCAGACCGCATTGCAGCCCGCGTGGACATGCTTGTCAGGCAGGCTAGATATCAGCAACTGGATGCGCTTGAAGGCGAAGATCTGCTTACCGCCTCAACCTATATTGTCAGCGATCGTACGCTTGCGTCCCTGCGGCAGCAGCTCTTGGACACAGATGTCAACCTCAAGCTCCTGCTCGAAAATTATGGAGTCAACCACCCCGAAGTACGCCGACTCATTTCAGCCAGAGAAGAAATGACATCCAAGATGGCGGAGGCATTGAACGGTCTCAAAAAGGGTTTACAGGCGGATTTCGAAGTCGCAAAGGCCAAATACGAAGCATTGGAAGAGGAGGTTCAGCAGGCCAGGCGCATGGATATCGAAGCAGAGAGAGACCGTTATCTTCCCTTTGAAAGGGCCCAGCGCGAGGTGGACCAGCAGAGATCAATCTTTGAATCTTTAAGGGCGCGCCTGGCACAGGAAGGCATCGAAATGGACATCCCGCGCACGCCTGTCGAAATTGTAGACCATGCCGAACCGCCGCAGCGGCACAGCAGTCCCAATGTATACATGAATATAGCGCTCAGCCTTTTCATAGGCCTGCTAGCCGGAGTAGGACTCGCCTATTTCATTGAATATCTGGATACCTCCGTAAAGACCGTTGACGATGTGGAGCGCCACCTCTCCCTGCCGGTCCTTGGTGTTATCCCTCAGAAGGTGGGCAATCTACTTGAGGAAGGCCCGAACAGTCCTCATGCCGAGGCTTACCGAGTCTTGCGCACAAACATACAGTTCTCCAACAAGGGAATGCCAGGTGGTACATTTACGTTTGTGAGCGGAGGAGCAGGCGAGGGCAAATCCACTACCCTTTTCAACATGGCCTACGTGTGCGCGCAGATGGGAGACAAGGTGCTTATCGTGGATTCCGATCTTCGCCGCCCAGTGCAACACACGTTTCTGGGCATGCCCAACAACTTCGGGCTAACCAACGTTCTGCTACGTGATGTGCCCATAGAGGAAACAATAAAGGCCACCAATGTTCCGAATCTTCACTTTCTGCCGAGCGGGAAACTTCCACGCAGTTCCGTAGGCCTTCTTGAATCCCAGAGAATGCGGGAATTAGTGCGAAACCTGAAAACCAGGTATGATTATGTATTCTTTGATTCCCCGCCCATCGTGGGTGTGAGCGATGCCTCCATTTTGGCGAGTGAGGTGGATGCGGCCATGCTGGTCGTGCAGTACCGCAAGTATCCCCGTACCATGTCAGCCAGGGCCAAACGAATGCTGGACAACGTCGGCGCGAATTCAATTGGGGTTGTTTTGAACAATATAAACATCATGCGTGATGATTATTACTATTATTATCATTCATATTATTCACAACACGCCCAGCCGGAAACCACCGAGGGCAAGGAACTCGAAGTGGCCGCGGCATCCGGGCGTCGCAATGTTGACACGTTATAGCCCAGGATTGACCACCCTTATTATGAAAAAGCTGTTTAATGTAATACTGTGCGGATTGTTTCTGTTTACAGCCGCAGGATGCGCTGTTTTCCAGGGACAACCGGATTATGTTTATACTCCTGCCCATTATGGACAGGAGAGAAATGCAGTATCAGAGAACGCGCAGACAAGTGTGTCCCGGCCGGAGAGTACCGGCGAGTTGCAACAGACTGCCGGATTGGGCCGTTCATTGAATCCCCAGTTACAGGAAGAGATCAACGACACGGTCCCCGTTGAGACAGCTGCAGGGACGCGGGCGACCCGATTGAGCCCAAACGACTCTCTGATGGTCCATTTGAGCGGGATTCCTCGGCAAGAGAGGCCGGAGTTCAGCCTTGTGGTGGATGAACACGGCTTCATAACACTGCCCTATATAGAGCCCATACGGGCAGCTGGATTGACGGCATCCGAATTACAGAGTGAAATCAGGAGCGCTTATGTGGATGGTGAAATCTACCGGAATATCACAGTGAATATCACGATTCCCACCCAGAATTATTTCGTGCGTGGGGAGGTCCGCCAACCGGGCAGGTATCCGAAAATCAGCGGCCTGACAGTTCTTCAGGCCATAGCCTCTGCTGGAGGATACACCGAATTCGCAAATTCGCGCCGTATCACGATGATCCGGGAAGGGGAAACCACCGAGTTGAACGCCCGTGACATTGAGCGCAATCCGGAGCGCGATATTGAAATCGAACCCGGAGATATCATCATAGTTCCACGGAGCATGTTCTGACTTGTCTGCATTCCGGACAGTAACGCCTCGGAAGAGACGGCGTAGGAATGCCATGCCGATTTCCATCCGGCGCTCCCTGTACGAATGGAGCGCCATTGTCCTCCTGCTATCGGCATCCACGCTAGGAGTTGTAATATTCGGAACGGTTCGTCATTGGTCAGCCGGTTTATTGATGGTGCTTGTCTTTACCGGGATCGCATTGTACCTTGCGCGTCCTTTTTTCAACAGGACGCAAAAAGACTTTCGATTTCCTCCGGGAAGCCTTTTGTTTGGAGTGATGATACTCTACACGGCGGCGCTCATTCCTTTTGCAGCAGTCCCATACGAGGCAAAAGTGGAGCTTCTCAAGATTGCGAGTTACGCAGGGGCATATCTGGCCTGGACCGAACTAGGATCCCGCTACAAGAGATGGCGTTTTCTTCTTGGAATCCCGTTGCTTGTAGGGACATTGATAGCCCTCTACGCGCTGGTGTTGCATGTACAGGAGAGCACGATGGTGTTGACAATGGAACGCCACGAACAATACGGCATGCGGGCCAGCGGAACTTTTATGGCCCCTGCCCATTTCGGAGCGTACATGGGAACGATGATCTGCCTTGCTATTACCATGGCTCTTACGCCGGCAGCAGGCGCATTCCTGCGCACCTTGAGCGTTTATGGACTTATTCTTTTCTTTCCCGCCCTATTTCTCTCGGGTTCACGCAGTGGGTGGGTCGGAACCATGCTTGGGGTCCCTGTGATTCTCCTATTGATGGCATGGCGAAAAAGCATGCGCTTATTTATGGTGGCGCTCATAGCTTTTCCCCTAACCGCCGGGGCCATGCTTGGTGCGTTGTGGTTCTCATCTCCAATGTTTCAGGAACGGGTGGAATCCGCCGTCAAGGTGGAGGGTACCGCCGCCTGGCGATTGATCGCATGGCAGGACACGCTTGAAATGATCAAGGACAAACCCGTTTTCGGCCATGGTCCGGGGAGTTACAGATGGCTGTATCCCCCGTATCAAAGCTGGGATGGTTTCCGATGGCTTCGCTACGCACACAACGAATACCTGCATCTCACTGCAGAATACGGTCTGGCAGGCTTTGCCGTCATGTCTCTTCTCATACTGACCATACTTGGACGGTGTCTGGTACTTTACCGGAATGCTGAAACGGACAAGGATGCATTTCTGATTGCCGGTTTTACAGGGGCTTTAATGGCAGCGCTTGGTCATGCATTTTTTGATTTCAATCTGCATGTTTTTTCCCTGGTGCACCTGCTTGTTCTTTTCGGAGGCGTAGCCATGGCAGGATTCTTCACTTCCGGGGCTCTTAAAACAAGAAAGTTGTCACTGCGAATATGGGCCGTGCCCGGGGTCGTCCTGCTGATTGCGTCGCTTGCGGCTGTTATTGGATCCCTTCAGGTCGGGCTGTCCAATGCGATGACACGGTTGGCCCAGGACAAGAAAGAACGAATCGATCCGGCAACCATGAGGCTTACCGGAGAGGCCGGAAAATTGTATGAGCGGGCAATGCGCATCGACCAGTCCAACTGGGTGCCGTTCCTTGAGCTGGGAAATATAAGCCGCCGCGAAGCTTTCTGGATTCGAGATCCGCAAGAGCGAAAACGGAAAGTCGAAGAAGCAATGGCTTATTACAAAAGGGCAATTGAGCGCAATCCTTTTGATATGAACGCAGTGTATGGCATGGGTCGATGCTGGTATCTCCTTGGAGATGAAGAGCTGTCTTTGGAATACCTGCAACGCGCGGTCCGTTTCTGGCCGACCCACACATTCTACGCCAAACAACTCGGGCTCCAGCTTCGCGAGATGGGCCGCATTGAGGAGGCATTGGAAGCCTTTGAAAGGGCTGCACGTATCGCGCCGGGAGACAGGATGATTCAAATCAATCTGCGCACCCTCAGACGAAAACTGGACAGGAAGGCCGAACATAGCGAACAGAGCCGGCAAGATTGAATCAACCGGATTTATATTCCTATATTTATGCCGATTGCCCCGGTCTAATAACTCATATGCAGGCCGTAGTCTCCGCAAGTAAATGCCGTCCCAAACCTGCGCTGCATACCTTCAAGGAGATCAATCAGACAGCACGGACAGTATTAAAACGGAGTGGTTGTCCATCTATATCGATGGAACGATTGCGAAAACATCTTATCACCCTGAAGCGGACCATGAACATCCTTCCATCCCGGTGATACCAATATCCCGCCTATCCGCATTAATGAACCGACATTCATTCAAGAGGAGACACCTCTGCCGGACACCCATATGGGGATGGATAAGCTATTACGGGAGAATCCACTTTCACCCTGACTCGCTCGCCTTCACGCAGGCCTCTGCAGCAGCCGACAAGGCGGCTCTTAAGAATGGTATTCGAATCCATACGCACTCTTAGCAGCTGGTCATGACCGAAATATTCCCTTTCGATTATTACACCCGGACCTTTTTCGTCGGATGTAAGAACAAGGTCTTCGGGACGGAACATTATTTCCACATCGCCCTCCGTTCCCTGCGCCATTGGAAGGGTTCCCAACTCGCATTCAACAGCGCCGTTACGAGCCCGGCCCGGCAGAAAATTCGCATCGCCCAGGAATGTCGCCACCATATGTGACTCCGGCCGTCTATAAAGACGTTCCGGTGTATCTGTCTGCACTATACGATTGTCGATCATGACTGCGATCTCGTCTGCCAGGCTCAAAGCCTCTTCCTGGTCGTGTGTCACGAAAACCGCGGTTACCTGGGCCTTACGGAGAATACGGCGGACTTCAGCGCGCAGACGCACTCGCATACCCGCATCCAGATTGGAAAAAGGCTCGTCGAGCAGTATAACGTCGGGTCTGGGAGCCAAAGCCCTTGCCAGCGCCACCCGTTGTTGCTGACCCCCGGATAATTCATGCGGCATTCTGTCCTTTACGCCTTCAAGTCCAACCAGACTAAGCACCTCGTGCGCACGTTTTCCCTGCGAGCGTTCATAGGCGGACAATCCATACGCCGCATTGTCTTCAATGTTAAGATGCGGAAAAAGCGCATACTCCTGAAACACCATGCCGACCTTTCTCTCTTCCGGAGGAACATTTATTCCCGGTCCGGCCACCGTTTGCGCACCTACTCTTACTTCTCCGCGGTCCGGAACTTCCAGACCGGCTATCAACCGGAGCACGGTTGTTTTGCCGCAGCCGCTGGGACCGAGCAGCGCAAGAAACCGGCCCTCGGAGACACTGAGATCCGCTCCGCATACCGCGGGTATATCTCCGTAACGCTTGCAAAGGCCGACGCACTCTATGGCAGTTCTTTGTTTTTGATTGTTATCGATGTCTGTCATCTAAACCGTCCTCGAGATCCCGATCCTTCTTCATGTGCAAACATGATCCATAATGATATAGCCGATACCAGAACCAAAATCAAAGCCGGCGCAGCTGCTCTGGCAAAAAAAGCCTCCTCCGTAGCGCCCCAGATCCGCGTTGCAAGGGTGTTGAAACCCGTAGGCCCCAGAATCAATGTAGCCGGCAATTCTTTCATGCAACTCAAGAACACAAGGGCCAGCCCCATAAGAATCCCTGGGCGCATCAAGGGGAAGGTAACGGACCACAACACACGGCCGGACGAGCGTCCAAGTATACGGCCTGCCTCCTCCAGTCTGGGGCTAAGCTGCAACATGGATGCCCGCAGACTGCCCACGGCCAGGGGGAGGAACAGTATTACATACGCGAATACCAGCATCGCCATAGACTGGTACAACGCAGGGACATAACGCGCTCCAAAGAAAACCAATGCAAGCGCCACTGCAATACCAGGGAGGGAGTGTGCAACATAGGTGCATCTCTCGCATACCCTGCTCACCATGCCGGGATGACGTACCGCCAGTATTACAATGGGAAATGCCGCCATCACCCCTGCTACAGCAGCTTGTCCTGAAACGATAAGCGAGTTGAACGCTATCTGAGCGTGAGGCGCAAACTGTTCCCCTGCCATCAATCCCCTGAAAAGCCAGTATACTATCACCGTCAATGGAACACCCAAAGCCATGAGACTCACCAGCGATACGAAAATGAGAGCCGGCAACCTCCATTTGCCAAGCGGAACGACAGTGGGCGGGCGACGCGAACCTGAGCTGCTTCTGTAGTACAGCGCACGTCCTCTCATCCTGTATTCCGTCATAAGAATAACGAATGTCAGCATAACCAGCATCATTGCCAGAACTGCGGCCGCGCTACGGTCCAGAGCCGAGGTGTATTGCACATAAATGGCACGTGTAAACGAGTTGAATTGAAGCAGTGATACCGCCCCGAAATCGCTCAAGGTGTATAATACAACAAGTAACGCCCCCGCATGGATTGAAGGACGGAGATGCGGGAGAGTAATCTCCCGGAACACCCGGGGCGCGCTTCGCCCCAGACTGCGTGCAGCGTCCTCCAAGCTTGGGTCAAGCCCGCGAAGGGCCCCGCGCACGCTCAACTGAACATATGGATAGGTAAAGAGCGTCAGGGCCAGCCATGCCCCGGGAAAACCGTATATGGAAGGCAGCCTCTCCACACCCAGCGGCTGGAGCAAGCTTTGCACCATTCCGGTAGGACCCAGGGCGCCGACCAGAGCGAAGGCTCCTACATACGATGGAAGGACCAGGGGAAGACAGGTTGTGGTAGCCCAGAACTTCCGCCACGGGAGATCGGTTCGTACCGTAAGCCAGGCTATGAGAACTCCTATGATAACTGAGCCGGCAGTGACAGTCCCGGCCAGGATAGCGGTATTCAAAAACACGCTCAGGGTACGTGGGCGAAATACGATTTCAAACACGCCGAAACCGCTTTCCAAGGCTCGAATTGCAAGATATGCCATGGGAAGCAGAGTGGCAGCGGCAATGCCTGCGGCCAGAATCATCAACGGCAGAGGCGGTCTACGAGCGCCGCCCGGTTTAAAGGGCGGCACCATCCTGTCCATTGTGTGTTGTCCGGATGGTTCAGCCATATCAGTTCTGTTTTTACCGCTCCAGAAATTCAACTCATCGGCCCGATCAATAAACATGCCATCGTTAAAGAAAAAGCCCGCATGTCGGTACATGTCCCGGGACTCCCGACTCAGGCAAGCATTTTTGAATTCCAACCTCCTTGACCATGAAACAGCCTTTCGGATTGCCCTTTATACTAAAAAGGTTGCTATTCCGATCATTTGATTTATAGGCCAAACACATCATAGATTGGAGCTGATGGCAAGTCAAGGGAGGTTCTACCAAACTTGCCATTACAACAGGAGTCCGGTAGCTTCAGTTGGCATGTTCAAATATTGCACAAACAACCGACTCTGCAATCCATCCGTTGTAACTACCATTGTCATATGCATGATAATAGTTGTTATTGGTCTATCATGCCGCACACCTTTCATACAGTCTGAAAAAACCATTTCACTCCCTCATACTGATGAATATTCAGATGAAGACTTGTATATTCAACAGCATTTTGACACTCCCACAACAGTTCCTGCAGACATGAAACTGCATGGAACTCTGATAATTTCACTTGAAGACGCTGTTTTTATGGCGTTGGAAAACAATCGTTCACTCCAAGTGGAGCGTATCCGGCCGGTAATAGCTGGAACATTTGAGATGTTGGAGCGCGGTGCATTTGACCCTGTCTTGTTTTGGGAGGCCGATGCCATAAGAGAGCGAACTGAACGGTTTCCTGATGAGCTCGATGAGCCGATAAGTGATTTCAGAGAGCAGCTATGGAACAGAGCCGGAATGCATCAGTTTCTGCCTTCCGGGACCGAAATTGAGCTTGGCATATCACATAGAACCATCGATTCCGACAGGGTGGATCTAACCCAGCATGCAATGCGAGCTGGTCTATCGGTTACGCAATCTTTGCTGAGAGGGCGGGGCATGGAGGTTAATCTTGCAGAAGTGAGAAGGGCGCGTCTGGATATGCTGGCTTCAGAGTTCGAACTGCGGTCATTTGCAGAAGCCCTGATCGCGGAAGTTGAGACCAGTTACTGGGATTATGTTAGGGCAATGCGTGAGATAGATATTTTCGAAGAATCATTAGAATTTGCGAAGCGTCAGCTACAGGCTACTAGAGACAGAATAGAACTAGGGGAAATAGCCGCAGCTGAAATTACGGCTGCTGAAACTGAGGTGGCACTTCGCAATCAGGCGCTCATAGATGCTCGAAGTGATAAAGAAATCCTGCGGCTGCGTCTGATCCGTCTTCTAAGCCCGGATTCTTTTGATGAAGGCTGGGATTTGGAAATAGAAGTTCCTGATGAACATGACCAACCCAACCTTGAACTGGATGAGTTGATTCACCACGTACAGGCTGCTCGCGCATGGAGATCCGAAATTCACGAATCTCTTCTGCAGCTTGAGAACCGCAATATCGAAGTAATTCAGACACGTAATGGTTTGCTTCCCAAACTTGACTTCTTTGTAACTTTGGGTAAGACGGGTTTCGCAGATTCGTTCGGAGACGCCGTTCGCAATATTGATGGGGATGGATATGATGTAATGGCAGGAATCCGTGCCGAATACGCCTTGTCAAACCGGCAAGCCCGAGCCAGTCATATCGGCGCCCGTGCAAGCAGAAGGCAAGCCGAGGAGAGTATACGGAACCTTATGCAACTTATTGAGCTGGATGTCCGAACAGCCTACACGGAGGCAGTCAGGTCAAAGAAACAGGTGTCAGCCAGCGCCGCTACGCGCCGACTTCAGGAAGAAGTCTTAAGAACGGAAATGGAAAAGTTTGAGACTGGGCTATCTACGGTACTTGACGTCGCCCTGGTTCAGCGTGACCTTCTTGCGGCTAATATCGATGAAGCCGGCGCCATTATTGATTTTCGCAAGGCCTTGGTCGATCTTTACCGGTTGGAGGGCACTCTAATGGCGCGACGCGGAATCGGAGGTCCAGGAGAATGGAATTTGCCGCCATGGGGAGAATAAAGTTCCTCCTCATGGGGATGTCCTTACCTTCGGACATTATCTGTAAAATAATATCGCTACAGGATATATAGAAATGACGAATTCATTAAGAAACGGGGCCTGGAACCGCTTGGCGGCATTACTGGTCATCCTCGGGGGATTGACATGGGCAGCATTGTACTATGCGGGCAAGGAAGATTCCCGACCTCCTCTTAACACGGTGACAGTGGATAGGGGCGATATAGAACAGACCGTAACCGCCACCGGACAATTGCAGCCTGTAAAAAATGTTGAAGTAGGTTCGCAGATTTCGGGCAATATAGCTGAAATACTTGCCGATTTCAATTCAGAGGTGCGCGAGGGAGAAATACTTGCCCGTTTGGATACATCCTCATTCGAGGCAAATGTACATCAAGCGGAGGGTGAGCTTGAAAGCGCAGAGGCCGATCTGGATCTGGCAAGGACCGAAGCAAGAAGAATGGAAAAGCTCAATGAACGGGATCTTATTCCTCAATCCGAACTCGACCGGGCACTTGCCAGGTTGCGGCAAACGGAAGCAATTGTGAAAATTCACACTCATGCTCTGGAGCGCGCAAAGTTTGAATTGGAACGCTGCACAATTTACTCACCGGTAGACGGCATAGTCATATCCCGCAACGTGGATGTAGGCCAGACAGTAGCGGCCAGCATGACGGCGCCAATATTATTCACAATAGCCAATGACCTTACCCGCATGAATATTCATTCTCACGTTCCGGAGGCGGATATCGGCGGCATCCGGGATGAACAGAGGGTGGAGTTCACAGTCGATGCTTATCCGCAGACATTTGAAGGGACGGTCATACAGGTGCGCAACCAGCCTATAATAGAACAGCACGTGGTCATGTACGACACTGTTATACAGGTGTATAACCCTGACCGCCAACTCAAGCCTGGAATGACTGCTACTGTTTCGATTGTTACCGATGAGAAAAGCGACGCGTTACGGATACAGAATACTGCACTCAGGGCCCGCCTGCCCGAAAGTATCATGCCGGACGTGCCTGAACTTCCTTCCAATGAAAACAATGGTGTGTGGCGTATTGTTTATCGACTTGCAGGCGGAGATCCTGACGGCACAATTGAAGCAGTTTCTGTCCGCACAGGGATGACCGATGGAATCTGGACTGAAGTATATGAGGGGCTGGATGAGGGCGATGTTCTGGTCACAGGGGTTGACCTTCAAGCACAGGTAGAGCGTGATGGCCGAAGCGGGCTATTCGGACCCGGCCCTGCACAATTCTAGAACCGGATATGTCAGTTATTGAATTACATGACCTGCACAAGACCTATCACTTGAGCCGCGAAATGGAAGTCAGGGCGTTACGCGGTATATCTCTCACATTCAAGAAGGATGAATTTGCAGCCATAAAGGGGTCAAGCGGATCCGGCAAATCCACACTGCTCAA
>SLRP01000056.1 GCA_007130845.1 Kiritimatiellia bacterium
TACAGCTGGTCTTCCAATGATACTGTCACCGCTGAAGCCGAGGCTGAAAAATGGAGGGCAAGGGAAAACAGAACCGGTATGCTAATTAATTGCCGAGAAAACATAGTATAGCCTTTCCATTTAGGGGTGTTTGGTCTTTTCTATTCCGATTGCCTTTAGGAAGTGTCACGATATCTTGTATAAGAATCAGTCCCAAACAACATCTTGGTCAGATACGATTTTTACCGGACCTTTTTGGTTTTCATAAAAGACATTGCGAGAGAAAAGATTTCCTTTCCTGGAAGTTTTATTCCCGAAACTTACTCCAAAGTTTCGGTTGCGGCCGATTTGGTTATTGAAGATGAAGTTGTCATCAACCCTCCGAGTCGCATCTCTTCCTCCGACGGTAATACCATGACCGTTTTCTTCCAGTCTGTTGGCAACCGAAACATTATTTGAGGTTCCGCCCGTCACGACTGCATTGGTCAGCGCGATTCCACGCGACCAGTTGTTGTTCAGAACATTGGCAAACATCAGATTGTTCTGCGCGGCCTCTTCGACAAATATACCATCCCGGTAATTGCCCGTGGAGACGTTAAACAGGAAGTTGCTATGGCTGCAGTAGGCGTCAATGTCAATGCCGTCAGAAATATTGCCGGAACATACGTTGTCAATAACATGGATGTTTCGGGTAACATGAGTCCATATTCCCCTGTTGCCGCTGTCCACCACCGTACATCCCCTGATAAACAACGGTTGTGCCCGACCGCCGTGTCCTACTGTTGTAATCGAATTGAAACCAGCTTTCTTGATCGTAACTCCGTCGATAACGGCAATGTTTTTTCCCGGAATGCGAACGGCGTGATATGGTTCGTATTTAGCGTCAAGCATACCGCCCGACAAAGAATTGAACCCCCGGCCCGCCATTAAAATCAATTGCGTATCGCGCCTTCCGTCAAGGTCGACATTGACGTAGAAATCGGGATCCTTTTTATCCACATCAGATTGGATCTCGTTATAAACAATGACAGAGGTGTTTCCGGGAATATCCAAACCGGTCGCACCATGTCGATGCTCGAACAGCCCTTTGACATGAACGACCAGAAAATCATTTGGATGCTCTTTCCGGGCCTTGTCAATAGCCTGCTGCACCTTGGCTAAGTCGTGAGCCCGCTGTCCGGCTCTTAGATCGTGGAATCCGCGCGTGTCGAAACCCTGCACCGTAATATCGTGTCGTCCTAACCCGGCGGCAATGATTTCGTCATCGTGGTTATTCGAAATTGTGGGTGGGTTGAAATAAAGATTGTTTTCGTCCAGGGCGTCTTCCGGCTTTACGCCGCGGTTCGAGGCGATGACATTTTCCTTGCCCTTGAGGCTGAACTGCCGGCCGTTACGCATTGAATTGAAATAGATTTTATTATAGCGGCCGTTGACGGCAATGCCGAGCTCGTTTCCGGAGATTTGGTTATACGTCAGGAGGTTGTCGCTTGCCTCTTCCCTGAAAACAACGGCCTTGCGATTGTCATTGAATTCATTGTCAGTTATAACGCTGTCAGGAGAACCGATTGTAATGCCTGCTTCGTTGCCCTGGAAAAAGTTGCCCGCGACAATTGAGCGGAAAGAAATAATCTCTAAGCCGGAGGGCAGGTTGACAAACTGATTGTCAAGACAGACAAATTGTGCTGCATCGGCAACTGATAATCCCGTATTTCCGCTGTTGGAGAATCTAGACCGTGTCAACGATCCGCCATCCGTGAGCCGTTCTTTGCCTCTGCCCTTGTAAACAACAGCGTCTTCGGTAAAGTTGCGAAAATCGAAATGATCAATATTTACCACACCGCTATCCGTTACTCGGATGCCGTTTTTTGCTCGAGCCATTCCGTCAACAACGGTGCGGTCCAGCCCGCTGCCCGAAAGATTTACATATTCGGCATTCTCAATTGATATCAAAGCAGCCGCGGTTGCTTTTTCTCCGTCTTCAACAGATGAACCTTCGGCGAAATCAACCCATGTCCGAGAACCGAACCTGAGAGGCTCTCCGGCAACCTTGACTTTCCCCGTAATGGTCAGAAAAATCACCTTGTCAGAAGATCGCGTGTCAACGCGGTCGAGCAATTCCTGGACATCTCTGACATGTCCGCCGCTGAAATTTAGCTCAACCACGTCTTCAGTTCTACTGATCGTATCTTGATCGGAGGGAGCAAAGTATTTCGCTTCGGCATATTGGCTTATTGAACTCAACAATAGAAATATTACAACAACAAGACCGAACTTACGCATTTCGATAGACTCACGGCTGGAAAACATAATGAATCCACATATAGTTAGGTTAATTCATAAGAAATCGCTTTTCAGGCGGCGCGGGTCCCCGCTCGTTGGAGCCGGTCTGAAGGAGCGCTTTCATGTCTCATGGGGGTGGAGAATCCGAAATGCGGACGAAAATGTCAAGCCCTGCTACATTCCAGTTTCAACAGGAGCTAAATGGGTTGGGTAAATCCTGCGATTGAGTGTGAAACGGCCTCGATACCGTGCGGCGACACTTTTCGGTGACATACTGCCCCTGCCGGGAGCGCTTGTTCGTTCGCGCAGCCCATCACCGGTTCGTTTTCGTAGTCGGGAAAAGGGTCGTCGGGGCAGGGTTCGACGACGCATTCCCCGGAGGCGGGCGCCCTCGCCGGGGTAACCCGCACTCCCTGCTCCCACAGGCCGAGGTGGCGGAGGATGCGCTCGATCACCTCGCGCTCGTCAATCAAGGCCACGATGCGCATTTCATTCCGGCATTTCGGGGACATAAGCGGGTTGGCTTTCCAGACCTTTTTGATCGGTTCGCGCCACTTCGCCGAGGGAATACGTCGGGGCTCGTGTTCGGAGACGCCTGCCTGTGCGTGTCCGGCCGCAGACAGGTCGATTATCCGCACGCCCGGGCCCGGGGCTTGGGCCTCTTCGGCGGCACGTTTATCGCGCCGGCCGCGGTGCACGTTGAACCCGGAATGCACCCAGCCGCGCGGCATGTTCGCCCAGCTGCACCGGCAGAAGGCGCTTGTCCACGAGATACGTGATGATCCGCGCCCGGAACAATTCTGCCGGCGGCTTGAGGCTGACATCGGGCAGGAGATGGAACGGCCCGGAGCACGAAGAGACCGTCGGCGACCAAGGCGTGCAGGCGGGGATGGAAATCGAAGTACTCGCCGAAGGTGTGAACCGTCATGACGACACCGGGCAGACCCCCTGGACAGGGCAAGGGTGGTGCGCAGGTATTCGAGCAGGCACTGGCGGGCGAGGCGGCACAGGTCCTTGAGCAGGTCGCGGTCGTAGCGGAAATAGGGGCGCAACATCTTGGGGATGCCGAAGGTGAGATTGCCGGTGTGGGGCCGGAAAGAGGATCGTCTCGGTCAGGAGCGCCCCAAATAGCCGGGCCTTCTTCTGGTGGCACGAGGGGCGGAACCAGCGGCCTTTGCGGGAGAAGGCCGGCAGGTACTCGTGCTCCCAGTTGTCGCAGCGCACGCGGGCAAAACCGTGTTCGAGGTCGCCGCAGTCGAGGAACTTGTTGACAACCTCCGGGATGACTAATAGCCCAAATCTGTAAAGTCAGACGTTGAAAAAACGAAGGGGACAGAATCACCTTGTGTCCATTAATCATTACGTATGTAATTTTATTTGCGGATCAGGGGATGGGGGTTATATGATGTTGCCGTACTTTAAACCAAGGAGTAGTTACACAATGTTGACCTATACCGTTTCACCTGCTGGATCCGATCAAAACCCCGGTACCCCGGAGGCACCGCTGCAAACCCTGCTAGGTGCCCGGAATCTGGTGCGCCAATCCATTCAATCCTTTGCCTCTGGACAGGCCGAAGATATTACCGTCCGACTCACCCCCGGTATCCACCGCCTCACGGAAACGCTGGTACTGGGGCTGGAAGACGGAGGCGAAGATCGATTCCAGGTGACGTGGGAGGGAAGCGAAAACGGGGATACCGTCCTTTCATCCGGGGTTCCCCTCGTTGGTTGGAAGCATTGTGAAGATAACTTGGCGGATCTGCCGATCGAACTGCAGGGAAAGGTCTGGATGGTGGATCTTCCAGCCGGTACGGAGGTCAATACCCTATACGGACCTAACGGTATCATTCCGAGGGCCAAAGGCTCGGCCATCCAGCCTCTACGTATGCCCCTGCCCGCAGCCGAGGATGATCGCCCGAGCCGCTTTGGCCCAGACGGCCCCATCGCCCGACGGATGCACACAGATACGGACCAAGGGGTTTGTCTCCATGACCAGTTCGGGTTCGCCGAGGGTGCCTTGAAACCTGCTGCGGATTTACACGAAGCCGAGTTTCTTATCATCCCGGCGATGCAGTGGACGATGAACATCCTGCCTGTGGGGCAAGTGGATTTTGCGCAACGGATTGTGAAGCTGGCCAGACCCTGCACCTACCCCATTGGCATACCCTATTGCGCTCCCGAAGGGTCCATCTGGCTGGAAAACAGTCTCAGCGTGCTATCCCCGGGGCACTGGGTGTACCATGCCAAGACGGCGCGGCTTTACTATTGCCCGGAATCTGGAACCCCGGAGCCGGATTTGGTCGCGGGCAGCTTGGTGGAATATATTCGCATGGAGGGCGAAACGGATCCAGGTAAGAAAGATAACCCCGTAAAGGGTATCCGCCTCCGCAACCTGACCTTTACCCACAGTAACCGTTACCGCTTTCACGGTCTGACCGGAAGGGGCATCCAGCATGATTGGGAGATGCACGATGCTGCCACCTGCATGGTCCGTTTGCGTCATGCGGCGCAATGTGCCGTGGAACAGTGTCGCTTTGTGGAGGGTGGCTCCGGCGGGGTACGCCTGGATCTGGCCTGCCGGGGAAACCGGGTGGAAGGGTGTGAGTTTTCCCGACTGGGGGGCTGTGGCGTTGTGCTTTGCGGGTATGGTCTGAGTCGCCACTACCTCAACCGCAACAATGAAGTGGTTGGGAATCACCTGCACGATCTGGGCCGCACGTATTGGCATTGCCCCGGTATTTTCATTTGGCAAAGTGGTGAGAATCTGATTGCCGACAACCACATACACGATCTGCCCTACACGGGTATCGTCTGCTCTGGGCGGACGCTATACGACCGGGAAGGCAAAGCGGAGTGCAGTCGGACCATCGATTGGGATGCTGTGGAGGAACAGTGTGGCAAGGGTTATGTGCACAACGTCTGGTACTATTCTGGTCTGCCCTCCTGGTGGATGCGGGAACCGCTGATGCATTCACGGGATAATTTGATCGAGTACAACCGCATCCACAACGTCATGCAGGTCATGGGCGATGGTGACGGTATTTATATTTCCGGGGCCGGCGGGGGAAATGTCGTGCGTTTTAACGTCGTGGGCCCCTGTCCCTCCCCCACGATGTCCGAGGGCATTCGCTGTGACGACGATCAGCATCACACCATTCTGCATGGCAATCTGATCTTCCAGCAGGGCGGCAGGGCCACCGGCATCACGTTGAAAGGGGTTAATCGGGTCACCAATAATATCGTTGCCCTCCCGCTGACCACACCGGTGCGCGGATTCCTTTCGCTCGAGACCGGCCCCTTGAACGGATCGATGATTCAAAACAATATTTTTCTAGCTTCCGCGCCGGATCAACGATTTGTTAATGATCTGCGGGTTCACGGGCAAGGCCGCAAGGCTAGACTCCGCGACACCGAGAGCGACCGGAACCTCTACTGGTGTACGACCGACCCCGAAGCAGGAAAAGCGTATCTGGCGCAGGCGCGTTCCTTCGGCACTGATATCGATAGCCTCGCGGACGATCCCGGATTTGTGGATGCTGAAAATGGCGACTTCCGCCTCAAGCCGGATGCTGTAGCAAAGCAGATCGGCTTTCAGGAGTTGCCGCTGGAGCGGATGTTCAAGTATAAGCAGGGGACAGACATATAGTCGGAGATCAGCTGATCACGGACCCGCGCCTGGAACAGTTCTTCCAGCCAGCAGCTTGAGGCTGACATTGGGTAGGACATGGAACAGCCCAAAGCGCACGAAGAGACCGTCGGCGACCAGGGCGTGCTGGTGGGGATGGAAATCGAGGTACTCGCCGAAGGTGTGAATCGTCATGACGACACCGGGCAGACCCCCGGGGGCAGGGTAAGGGTGGTGCACAGGTATTCGTGCTCGCTACTCGTCGCAGCGGATGCGGGCAAAGCCTTGTTCGAGATCGTCACAGTCGAGGAACTTGCTGACGACCCCGGGGATGATCGGCCGCAGGTTGCCGTACCGGGACTGGTAACGTTGCTTGTAGACCTCCGTGAACGCCTGGAAATGTTCGGAAAGGCATTGACACAGAGGCGATGCCCTGGGTTGGCGCGGACGATGGACTTGCTCCACCATGCCGCCCAGTGTATAAAAATCCGATTACGATCTGCATCCCTATCACCTGCTTGCCTGCCACGGAAACTGGTACGCGCTGGCGATGAACACGGCCAAGGCCCGGATCGGAGACCTTCGCCCTGTCGCGATTCAGGAGGATCACGGCGATGGGACAGGTGTTCACACGGCAGGCAGGCTTCAGCCACTAACCGTGGTTCCTGATTTGGATCCCTGATGGGTTATTGAGCATGAAAACAACTATTGATTGGTGAGTAAATCAAGAATAGAATTGAATTTTCTATGGCAAAATTGACGAGTTCTGTTATCTTCAAAGGGGATTTTGAAATGAAGCAGCGGATTATGGTGTATGAGATCCGGCATTAACATGAAAATAAAATTTTTCCATTTTTAACCATAAGTTACTTTACTTGAATCCAGGCCAATTAAAGGATTAGATATTGGACTAAACCGCATGGATATTAAAATCACGCAAGTAGAGGTGAAGGATATTCGGTTTCCGACCAGCCGATCTCTGGACGGTTCGGATGCCATGCATCCTGATCCGGATTATTCGGCGGCATATGTTATCCTTAAAACCGATTCTTCTATTAAGGGCCATGGACTGACGTTTACCATTGGCCGTGGAAATGAGATCTGTGTGCAGGCCATTAAATCTATGGAGCCGTTAATTATTGGGCAGAGCTTGAATAAATTGGCGAAAGATATGGGAGCTTTCTGGAGAATGATAACCGGTGACAGCCAGCTCCGGTGGCTGGGACCCGAAAAGGGAATAATCCACCTGGCAACGGGTGCTATTGTGAATGCGGTTTGGGACCTTTATGCCAAAGTTGAAGAAAAACCTCTCTGGCAGCTCCTGGCGGAAATGTCCCCAGAGAATCTGGTAAGATGTATCGATTTTACTTATATCACAGATGCCATTACACCAGATGAAGCACTTTGGATCCTGAAAAAAATGGAACCTGCTAAAGCAGAACGGATCGCCCATCTCAAACAAAATGGATACCCTGCATACACCACTTCAGCGGGGTGGCTCGGTTATTCAGATGATATAATACGCCGACTAAGCCGTGAATCGAAAAAGGCAGGATTTACTCACCTGAAAATGAAAGTGGGAAGTGATTTGCAGGATGATTTACGAAGGGCCGGTATCATACGCGAAGAAATTGGATCGGATATGACCCTGATGATGGATGCCAATCAAAAATGGGATGTCGATGAAGCCATTGACAATATGAAGGCTTTGGCGAAATTTGACCCTTGGTGGATTGAGGAGCCTACCAGTCCGGATGATATTCTGGGTCATGCAAAAATTGCCAAAGCGGTTGCCCCCGTAAAGGTGGCCACGGGTGAACACTGCCAGAACCGTGTTATTTTTAAACAACTGATGCAGGCAGAAGCTATTGGGATTTGCCAGATCGATAGCTGCAGGGTGGGGGGAGTTAATGAAAACCTGGCGATTATGCTGATGGCTGCAAAATTTGGAATTCCGGTTTGTCCGCATGCCGGAGGGGTTGGGCTTTGTGAATATGTTCAACATTTGTCCATGATTGACTGCATTGCGATCAGCGGTACAATGGAGAACCGAATTATTGAGTATGTAGGTCACCTTCATGAGCATTTCCTGGATCCCGTGAAAGTTCAAAACGGGGCATATATGCCCCCTGAAAAACCGGGATACAGTATTGAAATGAAGCCGGAATCTCTGAAAGCGTATGAATTTCCGGGCGGACGTATTTGGCGGGCATTTCAGACTGAACAGAGATCTCAAAAGAAGGCCGGATCAAGGGGAGTGGGATAGGGCTGGAAACTTATTCTCTAAGAGGGTTTCCTTCTTGAGGTTCAGGAGGGTCAATTTGAATTTTATTGATCCTCAAGGATTAATATAGATCTAAATCCGCGACCTGTCCCTCTGTAAGGAGAATTTGAGGATTGTTTAATTTCTTTATTTTTTGAGCCTCGCTTCCAAGTCTCGTCTCAAGTGTGGGCCATTTCGGCTATCTCTACGCGCCATGAAGTGGACCCGTCCAGGCGACGTCAAATCCGTCCTCTCCCGGACCCATGATCACCGGAGGTCCCGGCCAGCTTAGACGGGTCCCGGGAAAATTCAAACTTTGTCGGATTAAATGCTGCGTCTGGTTCGGTAGGATTTAAAGCTTCAAAGCCAGTCGAAAGTACGTTTTTTTTCATAGCGCTACAAAGCTTCTGCAGTTTTGCCGGTACGAATGGCAACAGACGCAATTACGCCACCCTGATCATTGTATCTAACCCTTACCTTATTTTCATCCTCAAGCAGTTTCAAAGGAACCGGAATGATTTTTGTAGTAGCATATTCCGGGCTATTTAACTGTACTTTATCGGATTCTGCCGCAGGCACCTTTAGTTCTTCGCCGTTTAGTGTTACAGTTGGTGTCCAAGCAAGACCATGAGGCCGGGTGATTCCGATTCTAAGGTAAGCATATTCGACAGTTTCGCTTGCCGGAACGTCTACTTGAAATTGATGTTGTTGTCGAGCCCGAATAGGAACGGTAATTGCCTCACCATAATAGGTTTTTTCATCTACCGCCCGTTCAAGTTCTAGGATATCATGATATTTGAAAGTTAAGATCACGGTTTCGTCACTGCTTAAGGTTAACTCACGATAATTAGGCAATTGCAGATCTCTTTCAAGCTGCGGCTTCTCCCCGGCAAGAAAAAAGCGAGATATCGTTACCATTTGAGGTACATCTTCACTGTTAAGCTCTAAATCAACAGCCTTCTCAACAGGAGCTAAGTTGTTTAACGCTAAATACATCTTATCATTGTGAATAAATGCTCTAGCTTGAATATCCGGGTCACTGCTATGTGCCCGCAAGCGATGCCCTTTAACATCCTGCCACAGTTGGTAAAACATAATTGCGTCGGTCGAAACAAATGGTTTAGAAGTATCAAAATCATCTCTCTCATACAGCACTCTCACATAGAGAGGATTCCAATCGGTTGTGTATAAAGTAAACGGTACAGCTTTAATTACAGGCTGATCCATGTAAGTCATTACCTGACCGTTGCTGGAGTTCATATGCCTCCACAAAAGGAGTGAACGGGAAACCTCGGCACCATGCCTAGGATCTCCTCGGCCTTCCTCTACCCAAAAATCGTTTCCGGTGGCACCCTGCTCTGAGATGCCAACAGGAAGAACTCTTCCAAGCTCACGCGTAGAATAAGCTGCAATTACGTCAAATACCTGTTCAAGCGGCAATCCAGTGATAATATCGGTGGTCCGCCCCTCGCGCAAACCATGATAAAAATCATAAACATGAAAAGAGAGAAAATCTATATCCCTACCTGCATTACTCAAAAATTCCAGGATGCCCGAACGCCAATAGCCTTGTGTATAATTGTCGCGGTAAAAATATGCAATAGCCAGACAAGGGCCTCCGACTAACACATCTAATTCTTTTTCACGCACACGTTTAGCTACTTCAGCGTGCAACTTATGAAACTCTGGATGCGTATATACAGGGAACTTTGGCTCATTAATCAACTCATAATAGCGCGGTCGTGTAAAGTCGGTATATCTTGCTTTAAGACCTTCAACCAAATATTCAGCAGCAGCTTCAAGATTGATAGGAGTGTCATCGTCTTTCTGCTCGATAAAGTCAGGAAGCTCTAACGATCTGCCGTGCAAAATAACATCCATATTATCGCCAAAGCTTTCTACAAGGCGGGGATCGTCATCAACCAAATGTTCGGATAATACTTCATATATCGAATCGACATCGGCATATCCAGGACGTTCACTATCCTCTTTAAACTGATCCCTCTGGTAATGCATGTGTCCGAGACGACGACCAAAGCTAATATTGACCCGATTTATCAAGTAATCTGCTTCACCAAGTACGTTTTGATCATACACATCCGTACCGGAACTACAGATATTGAAATACCTATTCCTTTCCAACAAACTGGCATCGTTGACAATGCGCAAGGTATTTGGGAATACGGTCACTCGTGCATTGGCGTCCTCTTCAGCTTCGATACTCGGTTGCTGTGGCTCATTTTCAGTTACACCATTTTCAGGTGTCTCTGGTTTCACTTGTTCTGCGCAACCCAATGTTAGAGCAGATATTAATACCACGAAAATCAACTTATCTAAACGATATCTTAAATGGTTGTTCATCGGATTCTCCCTTTCGTGACACAAGGCAAACCTTGTGTGTTCTTAATACCATTCTTTTGGTAAAACCTGTTCTTTGTCGCAAGCGTATCCTTTATGATAGGATCAGTATCCGAGATGGGGTCTCGTTCTTAATAAAGCTCCGTCTATTTGTTATTAAGGATCAATGAGCGCACATAGACTATATAATTCCCCAAACGCCACATGTCAACTGAAATAGTAGTAGAACCTTATTCGATAAGGTACTTTCTTAGCAACTCGGGCATTTCTGTGATAAGTTCTTCACGATTTTTTGAAGAATTCCATTTCTCGAGAAACTCAACCAGTGATTGATCTTTTGTAAAACGATTACCCTTTGTCATGACAAGGCTATCTGCATTATCCAGGTCGCTTAAGGTATTAAAAAAGCCATCGTGTTTCAATGGAATAGAAAAATTCCCAATAATATTATTCGTAAAAGAGTTGGTATTAACGTAAATCCTGTCTTCGCTAAGAAAATCTTTCAACTCGGGATACTGCTCAAAATACACAGTAGGAATGCTATCAATTTCAAAAAATTGCTTTTCCCATATTCCCTTAAAGTAATTCTCGTACCGTGGCATTGCCCATGTCGAAAAATGAAAACTGAGTTCGAAGGTCTGGCTGCAGTCGAGAAAAAGATTATCATTTATAGAGAGGTGAGAGCCAGTATTGGTAAGAATGGCATTTACGCGAGCCCCCTCACTGCCAATCTTATAAAAAAGATTGCTTTCTATAGTCCAGTCCGCAGTAGCTTCATCGGGATAAATGACATGTACACGCTCGCCTAATAGTCCCAAATTATGAAAATAGTTATGGCTTATTATTGTGCCCCGCATTAATTGATTGCTTCCCATAAATGCATAAATAGCCCCGAAATCCTCGAACTCCAGAAAAACGTTTGATATTTCATTTCGTGAAATTAAATGGTTATTCCCCGAAACGTTAATTGCGCCGTGTGGAGAAAAATGTATGGTATTGCCAACAACCTTGCAACCAACTCCATTGAGAGCTACTGCCGATGAGTAAGCCCTGTGGTAGTTTCCCCAATTGCTTATGTCACAATTGATGACCGAATTGTTGGAAGCTTCTAAAGTTGCGAAATCTCCTCCGTTCAGTTCTATTGCAGTCCCTCCAATAGAATGAACTTTGCATTGCTCAATAGTGATATTATTACCATCGGCAGTTATGGCAGAATGACCAAAGTTGCTAAAAGTACAGTTAACAATATTAATATCGTTACATTGGTTAATTGCTATTGCATTAAACCGGCCCATTTCGAAATGAATATTTTCAATTGTCAGGTTCTCAATTCTTTCGAATTCCAGAAAAGTTTGTGTATTGCCAGAAAGTTGTATTTGGGAGTTATTCAGATTGAAATCAGTTGGTGGATAAAAATACAGTATACCTTTTTCCCTGTCAATAAAATATTCACCAGGTACGGCAATTTCTTCTAACAGATTTGTAGCAAAGAAAAAAGAGCGGTTAGCGGTTAAATCATACCTCTCTTCGTATTGCAGCTTAATTGTTTTATTAGTGGTATCGATTTCACCGATCTTATTCAATGACCATGCCCAGTCTCTACTGAAGATGCCATCCAACCATATATCTGAGGCGCTGAGCCATTTCTCCACTCTTTTATCTTCATATTGAAATACGCCTCTTTCAGATGGTGTATTCGTATCTCCCACAGGCAATACAACTCTCTCTTTACCTGGTGATATGATTTTCTTAATTGGAATAACTTCCTTTCTCTTTTTTAAGAGATATGGGTCTCCGGCATTGGGATACCTTGCCAATGTCATTCGTTCCCCATTAATATATAATTGTGCAGGTGAAGCTTGCCTGGAGCGACCAAAGCCAATACTTTGAAGTTCGCCTAAATCAGTGATCCCATTTTTATGCAGATCGTATTCCAGTATCTTGTCCCTTGCTTCCACGCTAATAATTCTGTTGCGTACATCAGGATCTGAAATTGGCCTTAAGGATCTATTGTCAAGAGACATACCCCCTGTGAAAATCGCTTTATCTTTGCCTCTGATTACTATGGGGGCATTTGTTTTAGAACTATCACCAAAAAAAGAAAACGACTCGTTGAAGCGGTAGACCCCTTCTTTGAAATGAATGAACAAAGTGTCTTTAGTGTCACTTTGTTGCAAATGGTTGCTTACCGCTGTGGTAAATTCAATTGACCAGTTTTCGTTATCGGGTGAAATTTCGATAATATTTTTCGCAGGGTCTGCGTAAAGAGAGAAATTTATTAAGAATACCAGA
>SLRP01000057.1 GCA_007130845.1 Kiritimatiellia bacterium
AACAACCCCTGTCATGAGCATGTAACCCATGTTACGGATCACATGGGTCCAGCTTATCACGTCTTCTACCGGAGAGGTCGTCATACAGCCGCAAGCGATATCCGCTCCACGGATCAGGTTGACAAGTATTCCGGCAGTGAACACTGCCAGCAACACCAGGATGATCGTTGCCGCCGCATCACGGAATCTGTATGAAAACACGACCGCTATTGCCGCGGTCAGTTCCAGCCACGGTAGGGTTATTGCAACCGGGTTGATCAGAAAGTGCGGCAGGATCTGGTATCGAAACACGGCGAGCGCAAACTCTCCCGGAAACAGAATCTTATCCATACTTCCAAAAATGAAAACCGCTCCAAGCGCTATTCGGAATAGCATGATTAGAAATCGCGGTATCATTGCGCTCCCTCGATAGGATGTCCGGCCTCCGTCCATTCCTTCATTCCTCCCGCGTAAAGGACGATGTTTGTGTATCCGTGATCGAGCAGAAACAGGCTCAGGAGGAGCGCGTCGTCACATGTATGGTCGGAGCAGTAAGTCAGGATCGGCTGTTGAGGTGTGATGAAGATCTGCGCTTCAAGAAAAGCGGTGTCAATGTCTGCATACGGCAGGGATATGGAGCCTGGAATATATCCTTCAAGATATGCCGTCCCGGACCTGGCGTCGAATACTACATGAGTTCCTTCTTCGACAATCCGGTGTGCCTGTTCCGTGTTTACAAGTTCAAGGCCTTCGCGCTGGGCCCGCGTTTCGACGTGATTGGACCAGGTATCCCTCCATGGAATGCCGCGATCATCGGTACGCAGTGTGTTTGCCGCCGATCCCATGATGAATGCGAAAGCGACCAGGACGAAGACGCGCGCGGGGAGGTTTGCAGGTCGTGTGTTAATTTTCATATCTATCTATTAGTGAGACTCCGATGTAAACTTCGGAACCCGTCATTATGTTCCCGCCGATTCTTAATTAAAATGCCGGCACCGTGTCTCTCTTGCCTGTACTCGGTTGTTTGTTTATCCTGTATTCAATATCGGATATATCTTCAAGATGAATTCAGATAAACAGGGGAGGTCTTACAATGGTCAATCTGGAAGGTAAGCAGGCACCGGATTTTTCGCTGGACGGGAGTGACGGCAAGAGGCATAGCCTCAAGGATTATACGGGCAGGCCGGTGGTTCTCTATTTTTATCCCAAGGACGATACTCCCGGATGCACGAAGGAGGCTTGCGGTTTCCGGGATCTGAACAGCGAGCTCTCTAACAAAGGAGCAGTAGTTCTTGGAGTAAGCCCGGATGGATTGTCTTCTCATGAGAAATTCATAGAAAAATATAACCTTCCATTTGTGCTCTTGTCCGATCCTGATGCCAAGGTCATGAAGAAGTATGGGGCATATGGAAAGAAAATGAGGTATGGCAAAGAGGTCGAAGGAGTGATCCGGTCAACAGTTCTGATCGGACCTGACGGAAAGGTGGTCAAGCACTGGAAATCCGTTAAGAAGGCGGAAACTCATCCTGAATATGTGCTTGCGGAGTTGAAATGACACAAGTGAGGTTTCCGGTTTGATCAATGGATTACCCGGTCAATCACTGCGCGGTTTCTCAACAGCGTGGACCTTGTCGTCCCTGAAGATCACACGCATGGATTGCTCCTGTCGTCCACCCGTGCTGACGCCCATTCCTGTTCCGATGGATGATCTGTGTCTTCCCGTGGTCCCTCCTATTCCAAATGATAAGAGGGGACGTCTTGTAAGGTAAACCCATACTTCTTCGGTATCCTCATCGGTAGCGCGTTTACGGACATGGTCTGGTTTTCCAAGCGCCATGTACACCATTTCTTCGGTATATCCCGGCTCAATCACCCCGTTGCGGATATTGTTTTGAATTTCGGACGGGAATGTCTCGTAAAGCTCCTTATCCGCCATGATCCGGTCTTGCGTTGTAGTGGCGCACCCTGAAACAGCCATGATTAGAGGGACCGCAAGCACCGGCATTATTTTTCGTGTTATACGCATGATAACTACCATCTCTCAATATAACCGTTCCCCACCGGTTTATCATGTCAAGTCATGCCTTCCATCTCCCGCATCAATTCAGGAAGCACGTCCCCGGCCTGCCCGGTCAGCATCCAATCCACAAGTGACGATGCGGGAGTGGGTTCGGTATTAACTTCAATGGTTCTTGCGCCGCCTTCCATGGCGATATGCAGAAGATCCGCGGCAGGGAAAACCACGCCGCTTGTTCCAACTGAAATAAACAGATCGCAGGATATGGATGCCGCCATTGCGCGGGACATTGCGTCTTCGGGGAGAAATTCACCGAACCACACAACATCCGGCCTGCGAAAGCCGCCACATTCGCAAACTGGAGGATATTGTTCAAATGCGACGGCGTGCTCTTCGCGCGCTTTTCCGCATCTCAAGCATCGCCAGCGCCGGATCGACCCGTGCAATTCTATGACGTTTCGGCTCCCGGCAATCCCATGGAGCCCGTCTATATTCTGGGTGACAAGCGTGAAAGTCCCGTTCCTCCCGTTTATCATGCGTTCCATCTCCGCAAGAGCCAGGTGCCCGGGGTTGGGCCGGGAGGCGGAACATTTCATCCGGCGTTCGTCATACCATCGCGCTACCTTCTCAGGATCCCTTTAAAAGGCTTCAGGAGTGGCCAGATCCTCCGGGTCGTATCTGGACCACAATCCCTCGAGCGCATCCCTGAATGTCGGTATTCCGCTTTCCCTGGAAATGCCCGCCCCAGTCATCACGGTTACGCTTGATGACTGTTTGACAGCTCTCAGCAGTGATTCCGGAAATTTGGTTTTCATGGCTAAATATGCAATTAGTGCGTGTGTTGTCCAGCATGACAGGATCGGCGACAAGTCATACGGACTTTCCGGCTTATCTCCGGCTGTCTTCTCTTTCCCCGTACAACAGAGCGCGAACGTGTGATGCGCAGGCGGATGCCAGGCCATGCAGATTATAGCCGCCTTCCAGGACGGAAATGACACGGCTATCGCAATATTGCGCTGCTGTTTTCATCATTAATCTTGTGAGATCCGCAAAATCACCGTCTGTGAGAGTGAAATGTCCCAGCGGGTCGTTCACGCGGGAATCGAAGCCTGCGGAAAGTATTACCAGGTTAGGCTGGAATGTTTCCATGGCCGGCACCAATTGATCTTCGAACGCGCTCATAATCTCGCTGCGTCCTGATCCCGCTGGAAGAGGGCAGTTCAAGGTGGTTCCTTCACCGGGTCCTGCTCCTGTTTCATCCCGGAAACCTGTAAATGGGTATAGCGGGGCCTGATGAGTGCTGAAATAGTAGACGGAGGGATCACCGTAAAAGATGTCCTGAGTTCCGTTGCCGTGATGGACATCCCAGTCGACGATAAGAACTCGGTCCACATTGTAATTAGCCTGTGCATATCTTGCTCCGATAGCCGCATTGTTGAAAAGGCAGAAGCCCATTCCGCGATCGGGTCCGGCATGGTGTCCGGGCGGCCTTACTACGCAGAAGGAATTTCGTGCTTCTCCGGTCATGACCGCGTCCACTGCCCTGAGCACCGCACCCGCCGCATACATGGCTACCTCGTATGATCTGAGAGATACAGCGGTGTCCCCGGTGCTCAACTGCGTGATTCCCGCCTCTATCTCCTCTTGAACAAGGCGGATATAGTCGCGTGTATGGCACAGGGCAACCTCATCGGCCGTGGCCTGCCTGGGTGAAAACACCAGCATCAGGTCTGAAAGGTCTTCATTATGGATCGCGCGCATTACCGCGTCGTAACGTCCGGGTGATTCCGGATGTTCCCAGCCTGGATCATGCTGTTTGAACAGCGGGTCTGTTATAAGGGCTGTCGGCATGGGTGAAGATTCTGAAAAGCCATGATATCAACAAGAACTTAATTAACGGCTGTCCGGTGCATAGCTATGCAGCACCAACCGGAAAATAACCCTTCCCAACTGTATCCGAAAGGGAAAAACCCGGATTGAAAATATTTATTCCCGATGATAGCCTTCAGAAAAGCAGGCTGAAAACGAAAATATCGGTGTTCAATGAAGAACTTCCTATGGATTCCCCTGGCCGTTCTGGCAGGTCTGGCCCTTGGATCATGGGGCCCCCGTACTGAATTACGAGACGCTAATGACCGGATATCGCTCCTTGAACAGCAGCTTACCGTCGCCACAGCCCCCTCAGACCGCGGGATGACGGGCGTCACCGACATGTTGAGAATACCGCGGGATTCCAGGCAGGAACGGCGTACGGATCCCCCACCCGTGGATGAAGAACCGGATGAACCGGCAGCAGCACATACCCAGCGGGATATACCCGGGGAAGAACCGCAACCCGAATCGCGGAGAAGAGGGTTGGAGGAGCGTATTGAAGACGCGGTTGAGCTATGGCGTGTAAGGTCGTCCATTGCGCGCAATACCTTCATAGCAAATGCAGGATTGAAGGAAAAGGATGTCATCGCCTTCGACGTGGTCATAAAGGCCATGAACATTCGAATGGAGAGCGTTCTGCATGACTGGGCGGAACGCATAGAGGAGGGTACGCCTCTTGATCCGGAAACAGGTGTTCGTTTGATAAATGATATCACAAGCGTTCTGACTCTCACCTACGACGAGCTTGACCGAAAACTTCCCGGGACCGACAGGCGCGAACACGAGCTTGCACTGCGCGATTTCATTGATCCGGCTGTGGCGATGCCGCTGGTGAGGATCGAGGATCGTTTGAGGACCGGCGACATTAATATGCGATGAATACAGCACTCCGGCAGATGCGTGTCCTGATCAGGTATGAATTTTCAGATGCCCTGCGCACCCGACGGGTCATATTGGTAATGATTCTGTTTTCCGCAACGCTGCTGGCATCGTTCCATTTTTCAATTAGGCTTCTGCACCGCATGGAAAATCAGCTTGCTGAAATGATGGAATTGCCGGCCTCAGAAGTTGCGGGAGCAACGACGGAAGCCCTTTGGCAGTCGGAACGGTTCAGGAATATTGTGGAGCGCATGACGGGGGATCGGGATGTTGTCAGGGAGCTTATGGATATTTCGCCTATCGCCCTGATGTTCGGAGGGCTGTCATTCTTTTTCACGCCACTTCTGGTGCTTTTGACCTGTGCGCCGAGGATTTCATCCGAGGTATCCGACGGTTCCGCGCGCTACGCGCTTGTGCGAACTTCGCGGTTGAATTGGGTGTTGTCCAAGTTGGCGGGTCAGGCCCTGTTGATAATGCTCGCGCTGGTATTATGCGCCGTTGGGGCGTGGATCATGGCCTGGTTTCAAACAGTGGGCGGTCGCAGTTTTTCAACCGGCATGGATATGTTGACATTTTCGTTAAAGGCTTGGGTCAAGGGCTTTGCCTTCCTGGGTTTGGCTCTGGGGGTGTCTCAATGCATGCGTTCTCCCAACCTGGCCACGGCTGTAAGCTTTGTTGCATGGATCGGTCTGGCTGTTCTGTACAATCTGTCCGAGTCACGGGTGGGAGAAGGTATGGCCCGTCTGTGGGATCTGGGGCTTCTGCTGACTCCCGGCGGGCATCAGGCCGACTTGTGGCGTACCAATCCAGTGTGGCTTATACCGTCGGTGTTATACATGCTTGGGCTGGGCTTCCTTTACTTCTTCATCGGTTTCATTAGATTCAGGCGAAAAGATCTATGACTCCAGTGCTTAAGACAGAGGGATTGGTCAAGAGGTTTGGCCGCAGAAAAGCGCTTGACGGATTGACTCTTTCCATCCCGGGCGGAACGATTACCGGTCTGGTAGGAAGTAACGGCGCGGGGAAGACCACGCTCTTTTCCGTTGTCACGGGCATACTCAGTCAGGATTCCGGCACAATCGATCTGTTCGGCGAGGGCCCGTTTGATCCCGAACTCCATTCCGGCCGCGTGGCCCTGCTTCCCCAGGATGCTTCCCTGCCACGCGAAGCCTCGGTTAAGGGGCTTCTGGAATACTACGCCGAACTGCAGGGACTTTCACGGGAGGAGGCCGGCAGGCAAATCCCGGAGATCATCGCGGACGTGCATCTTACTGAACGCGCAAACGACAGGATCCGATCCCTTTCACACGGCATGCGAAAAAGGGTGATGATTGCCCAGGCCCTCATAGGCGAGCCGGAGTTGATACTGCTTGATGAACCCTTGAACGGCCTTGATCCGCGTGAAGTGGCGCATATGCGAAACATACTGCGTAACCGGAAACCGGGCCAATCCATGATCATCAGTTCGCACAATCTGGACGAAATCGAGCGGCTGTGCAACAGGGTGATTTTCATGGAGCACGGCCGGCTTGTGCTAATGTCCGGAATCCGCGAGTTGACCGGGCAGGGACACCTGTTGAGATATGAGTTGAAAGGAACGCCTCCGCTAGACCTTCTAAGACGCCGGATGCCTGAAGCCGAATTTGAATATGAGGAACGTGAAGGGCTCCTTTCATGCCGCTATTCTGAAGATATGTACAACGAAGCGGAGGTGAACCGCGTCGCACTGCGCGCTTTGCTTGACGAGGGGGTGGATATTCTTTCGGTGCGGCGTGGTTCCGAGCTTGAATCCGAGTATCTACGCCGCAGTCCGCAGCGCGCCGAAACGGGGAAGACGGACAAGGCATCCTCCGGCGCATCTACCGATATTCTTCCACAGGCGGGCAGGAACAGATGAGGTGACGGTCGCCGTGGGCGTTATCTATGCGGGACACGCTTGGCCAGAACTTGTTTTCATAAACGAAAGGCAGAGGAAAGACCGCCTGTTGACGCGAATAAGGATGGTCCCATGTATCCGACGCTGCCTCAATACCGGTGTGCGGGGCATTCTTGAGCGGGTTGTTGTCAGGATCCGATTCGCCGTCGATTATCGATTGGATTTCACCGCGAATGGCTATCATGGCGTCGCAAAAACGGTCCAATTCTTCTTTGGATTCACACTCGGTGGGTTCGATCATCATTGTTCCAGGGACAGGCCATGACACGGTTGGAGCATGAAATCCATAATCCATGAGTCTTTTGGCGACATCCTGTTCGTTCACGCCTGACTTGTCCGTCAGCGGTCGAAGATCGAAAATCAACTCATGAGCAACCCTGTTATGATCACCTGTATAGTGGACAGGAAAATGTTCTTCCAGGCGCGCCTTGACATAATTTGCGTTCAGGATCGCAACCATGGCGGACTTTGCAAGGCCGTCCGAGCCCAGCATGCGTATACACGCGTGTGAAATGAGCAGAATACTTGAACTGCCCCACGGAGCGGCCGATACAGCAGGAGCACCCTTTTCTCCTCCCACCGGTGCGGCGTGATGGCGCGGCAAATACGGCTTCAAATGGGAGGCCACCGCAATCGGCCCCATGCCCGGCCCTCCCCCGCCGTGCGGGATGGCAAAGGTCTTATGGAGATTAAGATGACAAACATCGGCGCCTATCCTTTCCGGGGAAGTCAATCCGGTCTGCGCGTTCATGTTTGCTCCATCCATATAGACCTGGCCTCCGCATGCATGCACGACATCGCAGATTTCACGGATATGCTCCTCGAACACACCGTAGGTTGAGGGATAGGTAATCATCAGGGCAGACAGTGTGTCGCGGTACTGTTCCGCCTTGGTCTTGAGGTCATTCAGGTTCACATAGCCATTATCATTGCAGTCGATGATCACTACCTTCATGCCGGCCAGTACCGCCGATGCCGGATTGGTTCCGTGCGCGGAAGCAGGTATCAATGCCACATTTCGATGTCCTTCACCCCTGCCCCGATGCCATTCCCTTATGGCCAGCAGGCCGGCATATTCACCCTGGGCTCCGGCGTTGGGCTGAAGCGACAGACCTGTGAATCCAGTGATCTTGCAAAGATCATCTTCCAGTTCCCTGAATATCTGCATGTATCCCTCCGCCTGACCGAGCGGAGCGAAGGGGTGAAGATCAGAGAATTGCGGCCAGGTTACAGGGGTCATCTCAGCGGCGGCATTAAGCTTCATCGTGCATGATCCAAGAGGGATCATTGATGTATCAAGGCCTATATCCTTTCTCTCGAGTTTCTTGAGGTACCGCATCATTTGCGTTTCGGAACGGTGCGAATTGAAAACCTGGTGTTCAAGATAACTGCTGGTCCGTGCAAGTTCCCCGGGATATCCCGGCCCTTCAGCGTGGATGTTGTCCGGCAGTTCAGCGGAGGGTGCCCCGGCGGCTTCAGCGAACACTGAAATGATATCCCTCAGATCCTCGACCCGTGTGGTTTCATTGAGAGATATGCCGATATGCCCGTCATCAAAATACCGGAAGTTCATTTCGGCTTTCAGGGCTGACTTCCGAATTTCCTCCACAGACCCCTCTCGCGACCCATCCGGCTTGTGATGAATCCGTAGTGTGTCGAAATATGCCTTGTTGGTGTTGCGATATCCCAGACTGGAAAGGCCCTTGTCGAGAAGCCGCGTCATCCGGTGCACCCTGTCGGCTATGTTCCGCAGGCCTTCCGGTCCGTGATAAATCGCATAGAACGCCGACATATTTGCCAGCAATGCCTGCGCCGTGCAAATATTAGAGGTGGCCTTTTCCCGTCTGATGTGCTGTTCGCGTGTCTGCAGGGCCATACGGTAGGCCGGCCGGCCGTGAGCGTCCACGGAAAGCCCTATGATGCGCCCCGGCACCTCCCTCTTGAGCGCATCGCGCGTTGCGAAAAAGGCGGCGTGAGGACCTCCGAATCCCATTGCCACTCCGAACCTCTGCGCGTTGCCGAAGGCTATATCCGCCCCCATTTCACCCGGAGGCATGGTGAGGGTTAATGCCAGTAAATCCGCTCCAACGGCTGTCATTGCCCCCGATTCCCTCGCCCGTTCTGTAATTTCGCGAAGATCGTGAACCTCACCGTGATCGTCCGGCGACTGGAGAAGCGCGCCGAAGACCGATTCGGTAAACTCCATATCCGATGCCGGCTGAATGCGCAATTCTATGCCAAGGGGTTCCGCCCTTGTGCGGAGCACGTCCAGTGTCTGGGGAAAGCACCGGTCGGAAACAAGAAATGCGTTGCGCCCCCCGTCTTTCCTGCGCCTGTTGCGTACCCGGTTCATCAAGGTCATTGCCTCTGCCGCCGCAGTGGCCTCGTCAAGGAGCGAGGCGTTTGCAATTTCAAGACCGGTAAGATCGCTGACCATTGTCTGGAAATAGAACAGGGCTTCGAGACGGCCCTGCGCGATTTCAGCCTGATACGGGGTATAGGGGGTATACCATCCCGGGTTCTCCAATACATTCCGCCTGATCACCGATGGTGTTATGCATGGATGATATCCCATGCCGATATAGGATCTGAAGCATCGGTTCTTATCGGCTATTGTCTTAAGATGCTCCAGATATTCATGTTCGGTATGCGGCGCGGAGAGGGCCGGAGGCTCAAGCGTGCGAATTGAAGCCGGAATGGTCTGATCTATCAGTTCCTCCATGGAGCCGGCCCCTGTCAGCTCGAGCATTCGGGACTGATCCTCCTCGCTCGGGCCAATATGGCGATCTGCGAACCTGTCTGAAAAAGTTAAGTTCATCATAATATGTGAATATGCGAGTTAATGAATAATAATAACTGTTCAACCGTCATAAACAATGGATGCGGATACCGTGTCATCAGGTGGTTGGCTGACACACAAGCACACTTAATTGCGGTCAAATAATTATGCATATAGTATAACGGATGGGCTGTCCATGACAAATCATGGAGGAAATTATGGCTGAACACGCAATAAATGGGATTATTGTTCGTAAAATCAGGCTGACGCTATGCGCTTTTGCCCTCACCATGCTGTTTCTGGCATCCTGCGCCACTATCGATCCGGTTACCGAAAGACGCACGGTTAATCTTTATACGATGCAGGATGAAGTTGATCTGGGTCGTGAAGTTACCGCAGCCAACATCGAGGAAATGAAGAAAGCGGGTGTCAGGGTCAATAATGACCCTGATAGAATAGCTCAATTGAATGAAATTACTGAACGGATATCGGCAGTGTCGGACATGCCCGGACTGCCGTACGAAGTGACGCTATTTCATACAAATATTGTCAATGCCGCCGCGGCTCCCGGCGGCGCCATGATGGTGTTCGAAGGCTTGTATGATCCGGATTCAGGCATGGTTCGGGACGAGGAAGAGCTTGCGGCTGTGATGGCGCACGAGATAGCCCATATAAATGCGCGGCATGTTACGGAGCGGTTGAGCAGGATAATGGGTATCCAGATTGCAACCGGGATCGTGGCTGGAGTAGCGGACCGGCGCAGGGACGATACACGGCTTGGTGACGCGATGCGCACAGTCGCAGTCGTTGGTACGGTCTTATGGATCCCCTCGTACACGCGGCAAAATGAATATGAGGCAGACCGTATCGGACTGTTTTACATGGCAAAGGCCGGCTATGATCCAAGGGCTGCACCGCGCATATGGCAGCGTATATATGAGGAAGGAGACGACCGTGACACCGCTCACATTTTTTCGACGCACCCATCCAGCCGGCAGCGATATGAAGCGCTGAATGAGCTCCTGCCCTATGCCATGGAAGAATATGCCCGGGCGACCGGCAGTTATCCGGACGGTTATACCCCTCCCCCTAGTTTCCCTGAAAAAGCAGGGGACTTCGACTGGCGCAGACATAGGCCATGAACACGGCGCTGATGAATAGGGAAATCCTAGGGCGGCGCGCCATTCATGAGAACCCGGTATCTGCGGTCTGGCAATTAGAATAAAGCCCGGGTCTTGCTGAAAGAATAATATTATGCGAACACGAGTATGCGAACCATGAATACTGCCGACAGTACAATAGCCGCCATAGCCACTGCTCCCGGAGAGGCGGGTATCTCCATTATCAGGGTTTCCGGCCCGGGCAGTTTTCACATAGCAGACCGGGTGTTCCGCTGTAAGGGGAGGCCGCCTTCGGACCGCCGCGCCAATACATTTGTATTTGGGCATGTCGTTTCAGGAGAAGATGTTATAGATCAGGCCATATTGCTGATCATGCGCGCCCCGCAGAGTTATACCGGAGAGGATGTGGTGGAATTCCAGGGGCACGGCGGATCCGTGTGCGCTCAGCGGATTTTGAGGGCAATTCTGGAAGCGGGCGCACGGCCGGCCGAACCCGGAGAATTCACGCAGCGGGCATTTCTCAATGGGCGAATCGACCTCGTTCAGGCCGAAGCCGTGCTCGATCTGATCAAGGCTCGTTCCGAGCGTTGCGCTGCCGCAGCGCTTGACCAGCTGGAAGGCGGCCTGAGCCGGAAATTCAATGATCTTTACGACCTTGTAATGCTGGTTGCCGCTGATCTGGAGGCGACGCTGGATTTTCCCGAGGACGAACTTCCCGAACAGGTGCTCCCTGATCTGGCGCATCGTGCACACGATGCGGTGCGAACGCTGGACGGCCTTATTGATACATGGGATGAGGGGCACCTCCTTCGCGATGGAGCTCTGGTTGTAATCTCCGGACGCCCGAATGTCGGCAAGTCCACCTTGTTAAACAATCTGCTGGGTGTATCGCGAGCGATTGTTTCATCAACTCCCGGCACAACCCGCGACACGGTTGAGGAGGACTTCGTGATAAACGGCATTCCCCTTCGCTTGGTTGATACTGCAGGACTGCGCGATACCGAATGTGATATTGAAAAGGAAGGGATTGATCGAACACGCGCTCATCTTCGCCGGGCGGACCTCTCAATCTACCTGGTTGATGCAACATCCCAGCTCAATCCCGGCGACCGCGAGCTTATTGCGGAATTACCCGAAGGGCGCTCTATTATCGTAATTAATAAGGTAGACTTGGGAAATATGTATACTGAACATGAATTCAAGCCCCACCCAGTCATAGAAACCTGCCTGATCGAGGAAAACGGGGCCACATCGGTTCTGGAAGCGATAGCTCAAATGCTATCAACCCGCATGGATCTGGGGGCCAGGCCGCGTTCAGCCATCTCCGAACGCCACAGGCGGCTGCTTGTAGATGCCCGTGAAGAAATGCAGGCGGCATGCGGTATGCTCGATGAGGGACGCGAAGATCTCGTTGCGCTTGCCTCTGCCAGAATACGGTCAGCGTTGGAACGAATAGGCGCTGCGACCGGCCGTGTGTATCATGACGACCTTCTTGGTCATATTTTCTCACGATTTTGCATAGGGAAATGACCTTCGACTGCTGTTGATCCGTATCGTCCTGCCTTGTGTAAATGATGCCGGTCCCGATCGCATTATACAGAGTAGGCTAGTTCAGAGAATCATGCCCGCGACCGCCCTCCCCTGACATCATGTAAGGAAACGGCAGTTAATGCGGCGGCGTTCTTATGAAGATTCAACGAAGTATTGCGCTGGAATGACAGATCGTGAGGATGGATTATGAGCATGATGACGATTACGATTACCAAAAAAAAAGGGGGGGGTGACGCATGGATAATATGACCGGGGCAATGTGAAACCCGGAAGGCGATTATTTTCCATTGCGGCTTCATGTAGGCATGAGGGTCATTCCTAATAAAAATAATCCAGCATTCCTGAGTCATCGGGAAACAGGCTTTGCTGTTCGCCGCTTAATTGACAAGGACGCGAGCCGTGTTGGTGAATGAGCATGTTGCCCCGGCGCTCCGCGCCGTGGCAATGGCGACGGATTGTCATCCGTTTGTTACTTCGGCGCGGAGCGCCTCAGCAACAAATCGGATGCAGCAGAACCTTGGTCGACGAGCAAGCTCGCCTCCCCACGATCTGCTGATCCGTCGCCA
>SLRP01000218.1 GCA_007130845.1 Kiritimatiellia bacterium
ACTTTTCCTCAAGTCCTATCAGCATCCCCTCGTCTTCGGATCTCAGTCTTTCCAGCACCGAGGGATTCACCATGACTTTCAATGACTCCTTATCCTTTCCGGCCTGGCGCTCACGTCTTAGAATTTCAGACAGGCGTCTTTGTATCTCAACGCTCATACTCAGGGCCGACTTGATTTTGCCCCGTCCCCTGCAATACGGGCAATCCGAGAACGTGGCGGCCCTGATACTTTCCTCGGCGCGCTGGCGCGTCATTTCAACAAGTCCAAGTTCTGATATTGGCAGAACGTTTGTACGTGCCTTGTCTCGCCGCACGGCGTCTTTAAGGGCCCGGTAAACCGCATTCTGATGTTTGCGGGATTTCATATCAATAAAATCGATAATGAGAAGTCCGCCAATATTGCGAAGTCGAAGTTGCCGGGCCACCTCATCTGCCGCCTCTGTATTTACCTGGAGAATACTCTCTTCCTGGGTGTTTCCGCCCTTGTGACGGCCGGTATTGACATCAATGGCCACCAGAGCCTCGGTTTCATCAAAAACAAGATACCCTCCGGATTTAAGCCACACCTTCCGTTGGAAGGCGCTTTCCAGCTGAGGTTCAACTTCAAAATGCTCGAAAACCGGCACCTGTCCGTCATAGTATTTTATGCGGTTCCGCACACGGCGCGATATCCGGGAAACCACTTCCTTGATTTTTTCAAACTCTTCATTCTCATCAATTACAATTCGGTCAACATCCTCAGTAAGTGAATCGCGAACCACGCGTTCCACCAGGTCCGGTTCCCTGTACAAACGGCAGGGGGCCGGCGTCTCATTAATGCCTTTTTCGATGTCCTTCCAGGTCTCGATCAGCGCACGTGCATCGCGCATGAAGCTTGTCTGTCTGGCCCCTGCGCCTGCTGTCCGGACAATCATCCCCACCCCCTTTGGCAATGGAAGGCGTTGAAGTGTTTTCTTCAGGCGGTTACGCTCGTCTGCGCTTTCGATTTTCTTCGAAACGCCTTTGAGCCGGCTTCCCGGCATCATAACCAGGTACCGTCCAGGAATACTCAGGTTGGCCGTAACCCTAGGACCCTTGGTTCCAATGGGACCCTTGGTGACCTGGACCACTATCTCGGACCCTATGGGGAAGCGCTTGGCCATTTCCCCGGAAGGGAACTTCTTTCGCCTGGACGTACGTGCCCGGGACGGGCCCTCCTCCGCCGCCAGTCTGGCGGCATCCTCAGGAATCATGTCCCAATAGTGAATGAAGGCATTTTTCTTCATCCCTATGTCAACAAAAGCAGCCTGCAACCCGTCCTCTATATTCTGGATTTTCCCCTTGAAGATGCTCCCCACAATACGGTCTTCTTCCGACCTCTCTACAAAAAAACCTTCAAGCTTTCCGCCTTCCAGAATCGCCACACGGGTCTCCAGACCCTCGACGTTTACGATTATTTCCTTGCTGCCCTTCTTTTTCTTCAAAGACTTAAGATATTCCCACATTTCGAATTTTCCTTTCTAATCACCGGCGATATCGCCGTGTATAAATGCTTTGCAAAAGTCCAAGCCCGATCATGCAACTGAGCATGAACGAGCCCCCATAACTCATAAGCGGCAAAGGAAGGCCTGTAATCGGCATCAGGCCTATGGTCATGGCAATGTTTACAAAAACATGGGTAAAGAGCATTGTCGTAATACCCGCCGCCAACAACCTGCCGAACTTGTCCTTTGCCGTAAGAGATGTGCGTATTCCCGAGATCATGATCATTCCGAACATACCCAGAACCAGCATTGACCCCAAAAAACCCATTTCTTCCGCTATCACGGAATATATGAAATCCGTTGGCGCCACCGTGCGCGGCAGGAATCCCAAAATATTTTGCGTTCCCTCCAAATACCCCTTTCCCGTCAGTCCACCGGAACCTACTGCTATCTGGGACTGCATTTTATTCCAACCCGCTCCCAGCGGATCGCGTCCTGGATCAATGAACACCATAATTCTGTCTTTCTGATATTCATTAAGCCCTACCCATCCTATCGGCAGCAACAAGATGCCTGCCAAACCCAGCATCGCCAGGCTTTTCAGGGGAACCCCGGCTACAAACAGCATTACGATAACCATTGGAATAATGGCCGCTGCCGTACCGAGATCCGGCTGAATGGCAATCAATGCGAACGGCAACCCGGCCATCAACAGCGAAATCAAGAGGGATCTTGCATCGCGCATGTTGCGTCCCGGCTGTCCCAGAAAACGAGCCAGCACGATCAGGACAGCCAGTTTGGCAAATTCAGACGGTTGAATTTGAACGCCAAACACCAGCAGCCATCTGCTTGCCCCGTGTACTTCGTACCCTGCCGTTAAAACGAGAAGCAGCAGGACAATCGACAGGGCATAAATCCAGACTGCAAGTTTCGCGACCCGCCGGTAATCCCAGAGCGTCATGGCCAGATATAACCCGACACCGATCAAGCCCCAAATAATCTGCCTCTCGTAAAATCCTCGTACCGGAATTTCCTCACTCTGAAACGAAGCGCTGTAAATGAACAATATGCCTGTAACCATCAAGACAGCCACTGCCGCGTTCAACAGCCAATCCATGCGCTTCATGCGGTGTATAATGATTTCAGTCTTCATCTACGGCCTTCTTTCCCGACTTTCATAATCCAACACGCCATCCATAAGATCGCGCAGCATGGGCGCGGCGGTCTCCCCGCCTGAATCTCCCGAGTCCACAACTATTGCCACGGCATACCGTGGTTCGTTGTAGGGAGCAAATCCGATCATCCATGCATGCTTGAGATTATCATCCTTGGATCCGTATTCCGCCGTACCAGTCTTGCCGCCGATCTCCATGCCGGCCACGCGGGCTCGACGCCCCGTTCCATATTGCGACATAACGGCATCATACATGCCTCCCCTTACAGTCTGAGCGGTCTGCCGCGACCAGTCCAGATCCCTGACGGCACGGCTATTTTCGACT
The DNA here is from genome assembly GCA_007130845.1 of Kiritimatiellia bacterium. Taxonomy (GTDB): domain Bacteria; phylum Verrucomicrobiota; class Kiritimatiellia; order SLAD01; family SLAD01; genus SLRP01. Next base: position 2,962 of record SLRP01000218.1, read on the forward strand.
TGAAAAGACTCTTCTTCATTTGCCTTGGACCCCATTACAATCCGCGGGCTTACAATTTTTCCCCCGTTTGCAACAGCTCCTGCGACCACGGCCATTTGCAAGGGAGTCACAATTACGGGGCCCTGCCCAATCGCCACATTGCATGTATCCCCGTCGCGCCATGCGTCATTGTATACACGACGCTTCCATGCGTCATTTGGGATCAGCCCGCCCAGCTCATTATCAAGATCTATGCCGGTTTTCTGGCCGAGTCCCATTGCGATGCTCATTCCGTATATCGCTTCGTACCCGATCTGGAGTGCCACACGATAAAAATATACATTGCATGATCTTTCCAAAGCCTGCCTCATATTCAGTCTGCCGTGACCTGTTCTCAACCAGCACCGGAACCTGGAGGCGCCGAGATCGAAGTACCCAGGACAGTGGATTTCAGCATCGGGAGATGCCGTGTCGTTCTGAAGCGCAGCCACGGCGACCACAGGCTTGTATATGCTTCCCGGTACATACCTTCCTGTAACCGCACGATTGATCAGCGGGTTACCGGGATTTTGCATGAGACCCTGCCAATCCTCCCTGGAAATCGAAGGCACGAAAATATTCGGGTCAAATCCCGGTGAACTGGTCATTGCAACAACGTCGCCATTGCGCGGATCCAGCACAATGATTGAGCCATTGCGGTCTCCCAGGACATCCGCTGCAATTCGCTGTATTTCCATATCAATGGTTAACTGAACATCCCTGCCAGGCTCCGGATCGCGCGTACCAAGGACCTGGTGGCGGTATCCAACTACATCCACGCGAAGCAATTCACCTCCAGACCGGCCGCGTAATTCATGGTCGAGATGCCTCTCCAGTCCCGACTTCCCTTCCATGTCAGGAAGATAATAATGAAAAGGCTCCACCTCGTCCTGCACGGCGTCCGCTCGACCTACATACCCGAGAAGGTGCGCCCCCACATCTCCATACGGGTAAACCCGCACCGCCCCTGCGGTTAGGTCCACGCCTGGAACCCGTGCAACGCGCTCCGCCCAACGCGCCATGGTCAGCTCGTCCACATCCCTCCAGGCTGGAAAAGGAAGCGGCAGTCGCCTGCGAATATGCGCGCGGATTTCGTCTCTTGACACCTCTACGGGGACAGCCAATTCATGGGACAATTCATGAATAAGGTGTTCTACATAATCTATGGTCTGGCTCCATGGTCCAGGCTGACGAATCTCCTCCAGATAGATGGAAATCCGGTAGTCCGGCCGGTTGTCCACAATGATACGTTCATGGCGGTCAAATATCCTTCCGCGCATGCCGGGCAACTGCACACGCCTTACATTCTGGCGCAGCTCATCCTGGGCATACTGGTGTCCATGGGAAACCTGGATACGCCACAGCATGAGACCGAGAAAACCAAGGGCCATGATCATGACGGTCGCCACAATATAAATGCGTATGGCTTCGCGTTCTAGGGTGTTGCCTACCATGATGATTCCTTTTCTTGAACATTACCCACCCACTGGTCGAGGCGCTTCGAGGCGATGAACACGAATGGCGCCACGACCGCGCCGAGCACAAACGAGCCCAGGGCCTTGTGCAACGCGGACGCAAATGGATAGGCCTGCAATTCCGCCATGGATATGAGCCCGTACATCATCAGGACAGCCGCTGCGGCCCCTAAAGCTCCAAACAGCATATGGGTTACGGCTTCATGTACAAATACGATATCCTTGAATCGACTCATTGCCCAGCCGACAAGACAATAGACAAAAGAGGAGTAGCCCAACGGAAGCAAGCCAAGCGCATCCTGAAAGAACCCTCCAACAATCCCGGCAAACACCATGAGACGCAAATCCCGCGCCAGACCGTAATACATCACCACGGACAAGAGCAGAGGAATACGGGCTTCCCCCAGAAGCGGAGAAGAAGGGGCAACCGCCTGCAATACCGCCGAACAAATCAACATGAACAACATAACAAGAAAATTCATTTTAAAAATCCCGAAGGAATTTAATTTCCACCCTTCCGCTCTCTATCTTATTTCAACGGAATTTCGAATGCGCCTATGCTCCCTTAAGAGAGCATCCTCCGGGTCATCACCTTCAACAAGCGCAAACACGTATGACAGTGTCCCCAAATCAGCCGTAGGGACGATATCCGCGTACTGATACAAATCGGATCTGTCTCGATGGGCCTTTTCAACATAGCCGATAATAATGCCTTTCGGAAATACACCCCCCAAACCGGAGGTCAATACCTCATCTCCCGGATTAACCGGATAATTCTTATTGATGAACTCCATTCTGAGCATGACTTCACCACGCCAGTTGACTCCCTGCCCAACGACAATTCCGAATACAGGGCGTTCATCCCGACCTTGAATATAAGCGGAAATCCGGCTGGAAGGGTCGGAGATGAGAAGTACATCGCTGGTGTGATCTGACGCGGAGATTGTCCTCCCTACCAGTCCGGACGGCGTAACCACCGCCATATCCGGATTCACACCGTTCATACGGCCCTTGCCAAGGCGGACCGTCTGCCACCATCCGCTCATATCCCTCGCAATGACTTCACACGAAATCAATTCACGTTCAAGGCGGGAACGATGTTCCAATTGACGGCGAAGTTCGATATTTTCGCCTTCGAGGGCCCGCAGGTACCGCACCTCGCTACGGAGACGCACGAGTTCAGCGGCCATAGCGCGGTTTTCACTGGCCATGCCCCCGATCCCCCTGATAAGAAGCACAACCTGACTGACCGTCTGCGCGGTATTAGCGATTAGGGACTGGAGCGGAGCCAAACCTTCGCGCAAGGAATATTCCATACGCGTTCTTACGGTATCCGGCAGGTTCAAAACCGTCACCAAGGCTACGGCCAGAATCAATCCAATTACTAGTTTTCTTTCCCTGAACACTTACGCTCTTCACGAATCAATAAAAAATTGTTGAACTTCGAGTATGCGCGGAATCGGTCAGGCGGACTGGTCAAGACTGGCCATTTTTCTCAGGAAGTTCAGCTCATGAAGAACCACACCCGTACCTTCTGCCACCGCGCTTAGCGGATCATCAGCCACATGCACGGGCAATCCGGTCTGTTCTGCAATCAATTTATCGAGCCCTCTCAACAGGGCTCCGCCGCCGGCAATGATCAATCCCCGGTCCACCAGATCGGCGGACAATTCCGGAGGACAGCGCTCCAGCGTTATGCGGACTGCTTCAACGATGGTGTTGACTGGTTCCTGCAATGCCTCTCTTATTTCCTCGGATGTAATAGTCAGAGTCTTGGGTAAACCCGCAACCAGATCGCGCCCCTTTACCTCCATGGACGTTTCATCCCCCATCGGGTATGCCGTCCCAATCGCAATTTTGACTTCTTCTGCAGTACGCTCTCCTATCATCAAGTTGTAAACCCGCTTCATGTGCTGGACTATGGCTTCATCCATTTCATCGCCGCCCACACGCACACTTCTGCTGAACACGATTCCGGCCAGCGATATCAATGCAACTTCCGTTGTTCCGCCTCCGATATCCACTATCATGTTGCCTGCAGGCTCCTGTACAGGCAATCCTACGCCGATGGCGGCAGCCATCGGCTCTTCTATCAAATACACTTCCCTGGCGCCGGCATGCTGTGCTGAATCCTTGACAGCCCGCTTTTCAACCTCCGTAATACCGCTTGGAACAGCTATGATTACCCTTGGACGAACCAGCGCGCGTCTGTTGTGAACCTTTCGGATAAAGTAGCGCAGCATCGCTTCAGTAATCTCAAAGTCGGCTATAACGCCGGATTTCAGCGGACGTATGGCTATGATACTCCCGGGAGTCCGGCCCAGCATGCGCTTGGCTTCCTCTCCCACCGCCAAAACCCGGTTTGTCCCGGCCTGAATCGCCACCACCGACGGCTCACGTAATACAATACCGCGTTCCCGAACATAGACAAGTGTGTTGGCCGTGCCCAGATCAATGCCGATATCATTAGAAAACAAACCCAAAAAACGGGAAAACATTATTATCCCCTTTATACTTGAATAAAATCAGTACGTACTGTGCGACATTGCATCTTGTACCGTCAAGAGTTAAAATGCGCCCGTTATGCAAGGCTTGAATCTTCTTTTTTCAAAATACAGCCAGTTGTTGGTCCTGCGTATCCTGTATCATGCCGAGTCGCCGCTTACAGGGCGGGAAATCGAACGGCGCACAGGGCTGTCCAATCGAGCAGTAATGGTTGCTCTAGACTACCTGACGGAATTGTCCGCTGTGGACTGCGACCAGACCGCGCACTCATACTGGTACAGTCTCAACCGCGGACACTACTTCGTTTCCAAGGCTCTAAAACCCGCCTTTGACGCCGAAGACCTGTTCTGGGACGACTTTCGGAAGACCGTCCGCAGAAGCGTTCAACCAAGGCCTATTGCCGCTGTGGCTACAGGCCCTTTGGCACGCAATGAAAGCGCCATCAGCGACCGTATAGAACTCACGATGATATTCTCAACCGGGCGAAACCGCATACGCGCATTCAACGGTCTGGAAAAATTAAGAGATATAATCCTGAATCGTTACGCCGTCCTGATCGATCCGGTTCTGCTTGATGTAAACATCATGAATCAGGATAAATACGATGCCCTGTGGAGAAGAGTTGAGCGGGAAGGGATTCTATTATTCGGCACACTTCCATAGAATCCCGCAAATTTGCGCCAACCTTTACCGCAGGCAGGTACAAACAGCAAAACTTGATGGAATATTGAAAATGCGTCTTATATTGGCTTCATTGTCCAAGGCTCGAGCCGACCTGCTATGTGCTGCTGGTTACTCTTTTGACCAGAAACCATCGGGAATTGATGAGCGCCCTATTCAACGGGGAGAGAGTCCGGCCGACTACGTCCAGAGCCTCGCTGAGGACAAGGCGCGGAAGGTAGCAGCCGACCACCCCGAAGCCTTTACATTGGCAGCGGACACCGTGCTGGTTTGCGGGTCCCATATAACAGGAAAACCCTCTGATATGGAGGACGCAGTGCGCATGTTGTGCAAATTAACCGGTGAAACGCATCGTCTTCTGACCGGCATATGCATTATTCCGCCTTCTTCCAATGGGACGGCAAAGGCTCTGACCGGCGTTGATGTTGCCTTCGTTACACTGCGCGCCATGACTGAAGACCGCATCCGAAGTCACGTACAAGCGGCAAAACCGCTGGAATACGCGGGGGCTTATGCACTGCAAAAGCAGGGGGTGATACTTATAGAACGAATGGAAGGCGATCCCAACACCGTGATAGGGCTTCCAATGACATTGACCGAAAGACTTTTACGGCAGGCTGGGTACGTAAACCCGTAAGTTGGCGGGCGATTGCAGCGGCACAGCTTCGACAAACAGCGAACCGATAATTTCATGTGGAGTTATACCCCTGCTCAACCACTCAACCACACCTCACACCTTCAACCTTGAAACCGCATCCCAAGGCGCCGAATCCTGACCTGACAGAATTCACGGCATGTTAAAAGCCTATCGGCGACCAGTAAAACGGGTTGAACTCATGCGAGGGAACCGAGCCAACTCCATTCCCCAGCCACGAAGCCAGCGCAATGAACAATGCAATGAATATAACCAGGCCTAGAGCAACCATGATATATAAGATCATATTTCTGACGCCCTTATTATACCTCCTATACCAGTTGCCTACGGCAACAGTTTCCTCGTGGATCCAATGCCCGGTTTGACTGAACATGGCCTTCATATCGCACCACCCTAATTCGATCCATTAGACATTCAAACAGATATGAATGTTCAATTCACCGTGTTTAATTCAAGACAGTTGAATACCAGCCCGTCAATTCCGCTCATATTCACAAGGGAGCCATTTAAACCAGGACGAGTCACATGGCTTAACCCTCACAAGGCCAGGGAATTGAGAGTATAAACGGTTTCCACCTTTACAGCAATGCACTGCTCTGTAATCATCAACCGCATTGCACATGATGTTTATAATTACTTACGCATGACCACATCAACAGGAGGCCATACAAATGATCTCATTCAGATTCAGCCGCCCGCAAATGCTAAGGCTTTTGTCCTTTTTGATGCCATTGATAATGCTTGCAGAACCAGCCTTCACGGATTCGCCGGATAACAACAGGGAAGATGACATACGTGACGCTATTTCGCTTTGGAGCAATGCGATGGATGAAAACGACCTGGAATCAATACTGGCGGCAATCTCAAATGACTATCGGGGCGAACACGGCAAGGAGGGTATGCGTCAACTATTCAAGAGTCTAATCGACAGGGATCAACTAACGGGTACAGTGGTGGATATTGAAAACGCAGCAGTCACATTGTATAACGACATTGCCGCAATAGATCCGGTCCATATTGAATTTCCCGCCACGAATCAGCCAGGACAAACACTGCGCGTGCTTTTTAAAGATGAAGGCGACGCTTGGCGAATCATAGACATAGAGATAGAGTCCATAGAGCCCCAAATTGAACCCGAAAAGGAGATTACCATTCCAGATGAGCCCCCTGAAGGCATTTCGCTGGAGCTTCTCAACCTTCATAGAAGATTTTTCAGGGCCGTTGGAGACAGCCCAAGGCCTGATGTCGATGAGAAACACGTCCCTTTGCTGACGAGCTTTCACGCGCTTATAGCGTCAACGGAAAAGGACGATCTCGTTCTGGCTGATTCGGTGAGCATGTCTCTCAAACCTGAAGGCGGCGAAGCATTCTACATATTAAGCCCCGGCCGGGAATTTGCTGAAGGATATCATGGGGAGTTGTCGCGCCACAGCGACCGCCGGCATGACAGAACTCTGGTAGTGTATGTGGACTCCAACGAGAAACTGGAACCCGAGACTACATACACTGTACGTGTGAAGGCCCGATCAATGAGCGGGGCCGTCCTGGATGAGGATGAGAGTATCTGGTCCTTCACGACCGAATCGGCACCCGATACACACCTAATTGAATACGAGCTTGATATCAACGACGGCCCGGACGTTGTATGGAAAGGCGAATTTTTCAACGGCATGGCAAAGCCGAGTTTTGCCACAAGCACCCGTGAAGGGGGACGTCTCAAACACTACGAGATGATGGCCGAGGCCCGCGAAGAATATCCGCACGCATGGAATCTTATGAGAGACGCCCTCCTGTCGGGATTCGCATTTCAGCATGATCCCTTCAAGGCTCCTCCAAACATAGTGCGGGAACGTGAAACCCGCAGAATCACATCAATCGAAGAAACCGAAGAGGGAGTTATGCTAAGGGTGGAAGACTTTTTTGGCCATGAGCAATACGGCATAGAGTCGGAAAGGCCTGTAAGCGATGATTTCCACAAGGGAGACGAAATTCTGATCGCAGATGGAATACAGAGCGCACGGGCACATGTCATCTCGGCGGATGACGATAGCGGAACCGTTGTTGTAACGCACTTCAATGATCCGCCGGGTCAGTGGCAAATCGAATATCCAAGGCCGTTGCCTGTCGAGGAGAATCCGTCGAGCCCCGGTTTTTTTCCGCCGGGAGGAACATATCTACGCAAATTTGATCCGCCGGGCACACCTCACTATTACTGGGGTCGACTCCACCATGAATGGGACCTTCTTGTTAAGGAGTTCGGTTTCCGGGTTATCCCCAGATTTGCCTACGCTCCGGGCGACTTGTCGATTGACGGGAGAGGCGGAACAACTGCTAAATGCCTGGTTCAGCTTCACGAGGTAACGCGTCACATCACGAGCCATCTGATCGAACGATACGGAGAGGCCACTCTTGACTGGCCATGGATGATACTCAATGAACCGGATCTAATGGGTCTCTATTGGCGCATAAGGGACTGGGAAGAACTCCAGCGTTTCTACGACTACACTGCCGACGCAATACTGCGCGCCTTCGAAGATCACGGCTACGACTCTGACAAGGTGCAGGTAGGCGGCCTGGAACTTGGGGCAATAGCCGGCCTTAGATTACGGCTTGAGGATTTTCTTATTCATGTTTCACCCAATGCCACCGGCAATGGCGCCCTTGACCTGAATGCTGCCTATGCCGACCCGCGTCTTGACGGGAAAAGATCGCGGCGTGTTGAGGAATTGTGCAGCGCCAACGAGGGAAGAGGTTCGCCACTGGACCTGCTATCCATCCATTCCTACAACGATTCCGAAACCGCAGCCGCCAAACTTATACGGGCCAAGGAAATAGCATTGGAAATTGACCCGGAATATTTCGAAACCCTTCCAGTAGTCAGCCACGAAACGGTCCCGAGATGGACAAGAATACCTGATCCAGGCGCAGCAGAGATTTATCTCGGCAACGGGTATTTTACCACATGGGGCGCGAATTTCGCAGGAAGACAGCTGCAGAAGGCAGCCGAGGACGCCCGTTTCTCATACGGAGGAGAGGCGCCATTGATGGCCTGGACAAGAATACGCAGAAATTTCAGCACACTTAACGATGTAGTACGCATTATACAACTTGAAGACCGCGATGAAATCATTCCTGGCCCCATGTTTCACTTCGCAAACCTTCTATCAACAATGCGCGACGATTTTTATGTCCTTCAGCCGAAGGAGTTCGGAGGATATTCCGTCGGCGGATTTGCTAGTACAACCGACGATGATTTGAGAGTCCTGCTCTATTCTCATAATATCTGGGACAAGCAATCGCGATCGGAGGTTAAGTTTAATATCGTATTAAATATCGCAGGGATTACAGGGAACTCGGCGGGTATAGATCAGTATCGTATTGACAGAAGCCACAACAGTTATTACGAGATCGCAAAAAAATTACGTGAGGCAGGGGGTGATACAAACCGCCGGGTATTCACCGAGGAAGAATTCAAGGAGATTGCCGAACACGCGGCCTTGCAGGTAACAACAGCATCTACTCATGAATTGTCGGATGGGATCGTTAATGACTTGACTGTTGAATTGTCCGGCAACGGCGTGAACTTCCTCATAATACGTCCGAAAAAGACTGAATAATTCAAAGCATATATCTGGACAGCACGGTGCATTATCAGCAAAATGTTACATTATCAGGATCAGGCCTTGGTTCAGGAACCATTCAACAATGCAAAGACAATGGCATCCTTATCTTCATGCTGGATAACAAGAATTGTTTGCGGATGTTTTTGGGTTATTATGGCGCTGTCCAGGAATTTAAAGGAGGTTATCTGAAATTATGGGAACACAATCCGTAGAAAAAGCCTACGCTAAATTTTCGCCTGTATACGACATTTTTTTCGGCCGTGCTCTTTCAGGCGGGCGCCGATCCGGAATCAATTGCATGAATCTGCAACCCGGCCACCGGGTACTGGAAGTAGGTGTGGGTACAGGCCTATCCCTGTCAGCCTATCCGAACGATGTACGGGTTACCGGGATTGATATTTCCGAGGAAATGCTGACTAAAGCCCGCAAGCGTATAGCCCGCAAAGAATTGTCGAATATTGACGAACTTCTTATTATGGACGCTCAATCCATGAGTTTTGAAGATGATTCATTTGATTCTGTTATAGCCATGTACGTCATGGCGGTGGTCCCTGACCCCATACTTGTGGTCAGGGAAATGTGCAGGGTATGCAAGCCCGGAGGCAATGTCATCATAGTTAATTACTTTCGTACCGGATCAAAGAAAGTACGGTTGAATGAATGGGTGGTTAAGCCGCTGGGTAAAATGTTTCATTTTCACTTCGGGCTGGATCTTGACGAATTCACTGATCAACTCGATCTGGATGTTGTGGATTCCTTCAGGGC
>SLRP01000015.1 GCA_007130845.1 Kiritimatiellia bacterium
ATACGACTTCAAACGCGTTATCATGGCTCCAAAAGCCAAACTTGTCGGTCTTGCAAACCAGTTGCTGATGCTCCCTGTCATAGCATTCGGGCTGGCACTAGCATTCCGGCTGCCCGCCGAGCTGGCGGTCGGCCTAATGCTCATTGCAGCCTGCCCGGGCGGGCCTACATCCAACATGATTTCACATCTTGCGAAGGGCGACACAGCTCTATCGGTAACACTGACCGCAGTAGCCAGCGTCATAACAGTATTCACAATCCCGTTGATAGTGGGTTTTTCGATGGATCGTTTCCTGACAGCGGGCGATACAACTATATCGCTTCCATTCTGGCGAACGGTTATTCAACTCATGATCGTCACTATTATCCCCATCTCGGCCGGGATGTGGGTGCATGCCATCCGCCCTGTATTCGCCGCGCGAATGAGAAAACCCGTGAATGTGATTTCCATAATATTCCTGGCCCTTGTCATTGCGGCGGCAGTTCTTCAGGAAGAGGCTCTCGGAGCACAGATCAAGGAAGCAGGCGCCGCTGTTATCTCTCTTAATCTGACTACAATGGCAATAGGATTCGGAATTGCCGCATTCTGGGGCCTGCCTGAGCGTCAACGAATCACCATATCCATCGAATCCGGGATTCAAAACGGAACACTTGCCCTGGCCATAGCGCTGGGGATCCTTGGCAGCGCCCGAATTGCGGTTCCAGCCGTGGTATACAGTCTCCTCATGTTCGCATCAGGGGCGTTGGTAATCCTGCGTTACGGTAGATCTTCCGCAGTCCCGTCTCCGCAGCCTGATGCCAGCATGTAATGAAGCCTTTGCTTCAGGCATCATAATCCGAGTTTATCAATCAATTGCTGCCGAAGCTGATCCGCTGCTGGGCGGGCTTGTTTGTAAATGCTGTCGAATTTATTGAACTGCATGACCTGTACGCCGTTGATTCCAGTATCAATGAAAATATCCGGTTCGCGAAGCGCCCTTTTTCCCCTGAGTATGCTTTCCTGTGCGATTTTGGCCGAAATGAAAGTGGTATCCATGAATGAAATATCATCGTCAAGGTCCCTTATACCGATGACGTTAACGGCAACAACAATATCGCAATTGTCGAAAAGCACATCAAAGGGAACGGGATTGACCAGTCCGCCGTCAACCAACACGCGATCTCCTATAATAACCGGTGTGAAGACTCCGGGTATGGCAATACTGGCTAGAACAGCTGACGACAGATCGCCCGAGTCGAATACGACCTGTTCACGTTTTCTCAGGTCGGTGGCAATAACCCGCAGGGGAATATCAAGCTCCTCGAAGGTATCGACCTCCAGTGCATCGTCCAGTAAAGAAATCAGCCTGTCACCGCGAATGAGTCCCCCTTCCCCCATGGAGGGATCCAACAGGGAGATCCAACGGAAGATCCGGCGGTCAATAAAGCGGCCTATCCACGAGTCACTATCCTGTCCAACAATTTCGTCGACCAAGTCGCGGATTTCACCGGCGGTATTACCGGATGCATACAGGGCCCCGATTATTGCGCCTATGCTCGTGCCTGAAATCATTTCAGGACGAACTTCCAGCTCATCGAACACCTCCAGAATTGCAATATGAGCAAGTCCGTTTGCGCCGCCGCCGCCCAGCGCCAGCCCGACAGTCGGCCGCTCGTCAGCCTGCAATGCCTGGGCCGACAGGATAAGAAATGCAAACAGCACAATATCACGGGTATATCTGATATCCATTTTCATTCTAATATCTGCCCTCATATAGTTATGAATTCAAAGTTTATTGTGAAAAATAAAGATAAAACATACAGCTTTTCGAGTCGCTTGACACACCGTATTCCATCACCCTACAGTATCCGAGATTCATTTCATCAGGGTTGCGGGAGTAGTTCAATGGTAGAACGAGAGCTTCCCAAGCTTTAGACGAGGGTTCGATTCCCTTCTCCCGCTCCAGGATGGACGGATCAACACCATTAACTGGGGCACCTGTTACCGCCGTGTTGCCACAGCCGTGACTTTGATATTGGGATGGTGAGTGTACCGGTGGTGGGTATAACCAATCGCCTTACGGCGACCCTACGAACGCATCATCCCCCTGTTTGCAGGGCAGCCGTCAGGCGGTTCTTTGTGTATGAGCTGAATTACCTAATCGCCTTAAGGCATGCTTCAAACGGAAGGAAACTGATCTTCTTCCTTCTTTGTTCGGGGCAGTTTATTCCCAAGGAGCACTGACCGTCAAAGACTTGCTCGCCAGGATTGATGCCATGTTCACGAAAATGACAACGCGATCTACTGATGTTCGGAAAGAAGCCGTGAAATACCAGTCCCGGGACAAGGATCTCCAATCAGCTATCCGGTGTAAAAAGGGTCAAGCTGTATGTGACACCGCACTGTTTTCAGGCATGCAGCTTAGAATGTGTATGCCACCTTGCCGTGGATGACAACATCCTCATCGCTGTTCGTGGTTGTTCCACCATGCAGGCCGAAGTGCAGGGAAGGCGTGGCTTTGTAATACATGCCGCCGAGGAACAAAATGGGATGCTGGTCCTGATCCCTGTCGCGAGAGACTTCAATTTCCCCCATAAGCGAGAACTGTTTATCCAAGTCCCATACTATGGATCCAGCGATGGAGGGTATATTGCTCTCATCGTCCAATATCCTGTATCGGGCATCCGCCGCCCAGTGGACCTTATCGGCAACAGTCGTACCAGCCGCTATACCGAGGGTATATATGGTCTGGCCTGCTCCAAGGCCTTTGTCATCATCTCCGGTATCAAAGCTGACCTCAAAATGAGGTATGATCCATGGGTAGCCGAATATATCCTCGAATGTCCTCAGCTCAAAACCCGTTGATACGTCCCCCAGACCGCTTTCCGAGCCCGCCATATCAGGGCTTATCCTCTCAAAGGGCACCGTTCCAAATATTGCCAGATGATCCAATACTCCATAACGCGCATATGGGGTAATGGCTGTAAGGTCGGCATTATCCAGCTCCACATACCGCCCCATCGTTCCGATTTCAAGACGGTTTTCACCGGGAAACCTGTTTTCCTTGGTCAACACCGTTCGGATAGGTTCGGCATATCCCATACTCGTGAAAGACAATACAAGGGCCAATACCAGGATCTTCTTCATGATCAACGAGCTCCTTTTTGAGTTCTCATCTTTAAACTTCCCGCAACTTTATAGGTTCGACATGAAAAGCGCTACCAAAATAATCGGATTTCAACAACAAAAAGAGGCATAAATTTCAATGGTTAACAATGAAATTCCTCTGGACACTGAAAGTCCATTCGGGATCTGATTGCCTGAAAGGATGAACTCATCCCCC
>SLRP01000127.1 GCA_007130845.1 Kiritimatiellia bacterium
AGATGTTATCAATGAAATTGAAAGGCGCTCAATTCCAGTACGAAGGCTTGAAGCCGGCACTGTCGGTCAGTGGAAAGATGTGGAATGGGAGGTGCTTCATCCGACCGATTCGCTTTCAGTCCGGCGCTCGGCTGATGCTGCATTGGTAATGAGAGTGGCTCATGGAGGCGGGTCGGTCCTCCTGATGGGGGGAGGAGGTAATACAGCAGAAGCACGGATCCTTCAATCGGATATAGAGCCTGCATCCGGTGTTATAATTTATGGGAATCAGGGCGCCGAGGGCACGGCGTCGCTGGATTGGCTCAATGCAGTCGGCCCGAGGGATGTTATTCTGGTTGCCGGCGGGGGCAGCCGCGGAAAATATCCTGATGACAGTGTATTGGATCGTTTACGAGATTACGGTTCCAAGAAGTGGCGTACTGACCGGGACGGAATTATTCGGGTAGAAGTACATTCGTCGGAACTTAGCGGATCCCCAGGCATTTATCACAGAATACTTGTCAATGACCTTCCAACTCACTGAGCATTTGTTGGAATGCCGCGTTATTCTGGAAGTCGCCGAAATCATCGGTCTTCAATTCACGAAAACGGGAAAGGCTGACCGCTGCGTCTTCAGTCCTGCCCTGTTGCATGTATAGCCTTGCAAGATTGAAATGTGCCGGTGCGGAGTCTGGATGCAGATTTATTGCCTGAAGCAGGTTGTTTTCGGCCTCGTCGAATTGGCGTAAATTAAGGTGTGCGACACCCAGGTTGTTTGCGACCCAAAAAGACATGGCTTCACCCGGCGACGCCTGTTCAAAAGCTATTATGGCCTGTTCATAGTTGCTGTTGCGCATGTGTATCATGCCTATCCGGTTATGGATGTCCGCCATGCCTGGCACAATGCGAAGTGCATTTTCATAATGCTGCAGTGCATCGGATGTATGGCCTTCGAGTTTCCTTTCTTCAGCCTTGACAAGGTGGTACGCGGCGATCTTAACTGATTCCCCATCAAGAGGCATGGTGTGTGCGTTTCGGTTTTGAACGGGGTCTGTCGGGGCTTGCAGCTCTTCAAGCAGAAATGCAGCATGTCGGTTTATGGACAATCCAGACTTGGATGAAGGCTCTGTTGAATCGAAACCTGAAAGGTTTATTGCGGATTCATCCTGCTCAATAGCGGGTGTCATGGAAATATGAACCTGTTGAACGATAACCATGATCAGAAGAATTGCACTTATAAATGTGGCCAAGCCGAACATGATGGATTTCCGTTTATGTTTTTTCCGCAATTCCTCCCACGAAGTATCCCTGTGAGCGGGCGGCCTTGCATGCAAAGCGTGGCTATTCGGATCCTTGTGCGTCGTCCTGTAGATATCGTGAGTTATTCTATCCATGACCGGATGCCCATGTGTGTCTATTGTCCATGACCTCATCCGCAGATACGTGGCAGGAACGGCCTTTAAAGGTCCCGACCATGTTCAATACCCTGATCAAGCATGCTGAGGTCATTCGTTTCAGAGATCGACTGCCGGATGATAAATCACTTCTCTCACCATCTTATTGACTACACTCATAATGCCTTGTAAATCAAGGTATTTCCAATATCAGTCTTTCGAAATTCCGCGGGGCCATAGCAAGTGCGAATAAATATCCGGATCTGGAAAATATGGTTTTATCGTTAGTTATGGCTTTTAAACTGCAAATCCGGTCAAGAATCATTGTTGCCGGATGATATCAACACATTAACAGACCGGGAATCGATGGTGATGGATCCGGATTCCCTGTCCACGAGCGGTTCGTTTTCTTCGGTGGTCAATCCCATGGACCATGGTTCTCCTGGTGCGGCGGGCAGCGAGAATGACATCCGCTTGTCACTTGCATTGAATAACATCAGAAGGTGATCCTTGTTCTCATTGGCTCCGGTAAATCTGCTATGGCCGTTCATCAGACAGCCTAAAACAGGTCCTCTGTCCCAGTCAGGCGGCTGTCCGTCATGACCGTACCAATGAATGTCTGATTCACTGTCTTCCTGCGTGTTTCCATTAAGAAAACTTGTGCGGCGCAAGCATGGATGCTCCTTCCTGAAGGCAATCGCCCTGATGGTAAATGAGGTGATATCCTTGTGTTTGTCGAGCAGTGACCAATCAATCCATGAGGTACTGTTATCCTGGCAGTAAGCGTTGTTGTTGCCGTTCTGAGTCCTGTACAATTCATCCCCGGCCAGCAGCATAGGAACTCCCTGTGAAAGCATCATTGTGGCAATGAAATTCTTGACCTGCCTTTTTCTAATACCCCTGATCTGAGGGTTATCGGTCGGGCCTTCCTCCCCATGGTTGCAGCTGTGGTTGTTGTTGCTTCCGTCCCGGTTGTGTTCATTATTATTATCATTGTGTTTTTCCTCGTAACTGACGAGATCCCGCAGGGTAAATCCATCATGGCATGTCGCGAAGTTGATGGATTTCTGTGGAGATTGCTCCGGTTTTTCGTACAGGTCCGCGCTGCCGGACAAACGCGTGGCAAAATGACTCAACATGCCGTGGTCCCCTCTCCAGAATTTCCGTATATCATCCCTGTATTTTTCATTCCATTCCGACCATCGTCTTCCGGGGAAAGAGCCCACCTGATATAAGCCGGTTGCGTCCCATGGCTCGGCTATGAGTTTGCAATCTCGAAGTACTGGATCCTCGGATATGCGTTCCACAATGGCCGGACCAGCAAGTTCCTCACCATTTTGCCCTCTGCTGAATACAGATGCCAGGTCGAAGCGGAACCCGTCCACGTGAAATTCCGTGGCCCAATAGCGCAAGTTATCCAGGATGAAATCCGCCACAACGGGGTGATTGACATTCAATGTATTACCGCACCCGCTGTAATTGCGGTAATGCTTTTTATCATCATCGAGCATGTAATAAATCGAGTTGTCAATTCCCCGAAATGAGTAAGTGGTTCCATGCGGACCGCCTTCGGCAGTGTGATTATATACTACATCCAGTATTACCTCTATTCCGGCCTTGTGAAGGGCCTTTACAAGCTCCTTGAATTCGTGAACCTGTCTGCCGGGATGTCGGTCACAAGCATATCGGCTGTTGGGCGCAAAGAAGGCAACAGTGCTGTATCCCCAATAATTGAGCAGTTCCTTGCGATTTGGATCATCAAAATAATATTCAAGCTCGTTGAATTCATGAATCGGCATCAGTTCCACGGCTGTTATACCGAGGTCAATCAGGTATGGTATTTTTTCAATGAATCCGCGATAGGTTCCTGGATATGACACCCGTGAGCTCTCATCCACCGTATACCCGCGAATATGTGTTTCGTATATTATGGAGTCACA
>SLRP01000212.1 GCA_007130845.1 Kiritimatiellia bacterium
AAATACCGCGCGTCTCCTTATCTTATACAGTTTACTTTTCTCGGTGGCATGGAACATTAACTGGTAACAGGCGCCTGTGTAGTCTCCGTCTTGCGCACCGGTAATTTAACTGCCTCAAATGGAGATAAAATGAAGGCAAAATTCATCTGATGAATATTTCCGATTGCAAACTATATTTTTACACTCTGCCTCTCAAAAGGCGCGTTGTGATCGGTGATAGGAGCATGGAAGAACGTAACGGATGGCTCATCCGGTTATGTTTGGAAAATGGCGTAATTGGTTGGGGTGAAGCGGCGCCGTTGCCGGGTATCAGTAGTGAGCGCCCGCATACGCTGGGACACGAACTATTCACGCTCAAAAGCATGTTGGTCGGCAGGGAATTCAGCGACCGCCTGCTGGATTTCAATGCCATTAAGGATGCCGTTCCGTCGGTAAGGTGCGCTTTCGAGATGGCTTTCTGGAATGCGGGGTTCCTTTCCGGGTACGCTTCCCGGTTCCCGTATGCTGAAAGGGATGTTGCAGGCTTGCACTTAAACGGTCTGCTGGCGGGACAGGAAAATGAAATTCTCGATCGTGCCGCTGGATTGGCGGAATCAGGATGCGAAACGGTGAAGATTAAAGTAGGAAGGCGCCCGATAAGCCATGAAGCCTCACTCGTAAGAAGGATCGACGACATGATGGACGGGAATGTCCGTTGGCGTCTAGATGCCAACAAGGCATGGACATATCAGGAAGCCGTCGAATTTATGACGAATCTCGACGGATTGGAAATTGAATACATAGAAGAACCTCTTGAGGATACCGGTCGTTTGGTTGAGTGGTCTAATGAAACAGGGGCTCCCGTTGCGCTGGATGAGTCGCTCATGGATATTGGACCGGATGAATTATCAGACTTTGAATCGATCAAGGCCATTGTACTGAAACCAATGCTGTTGGGAGGGTTTTCAAGATGTATGAGCTTCATGGATGCGGCCGGAGATATCGGGGTATATCCGGTTATAAGTTCGATGTTTGAGTCCGGTATAGGAATCAGAACCCTGGCGCATTTTGCAACATGTTCGCCGGCAGGTCATCATCCTGCCGGCCTGGATACATATGATCTATTCGAGAAGGATCTATTGATAAAACCGCTGAAGACATCCGGAAAGTATATTAATATGGAGAGTGTGATGAGTGACTACATCTCCATTGATCATGAATTTGTCAGGGAGATAGAGAATGACGACGGTTACATGCCCTTTACATGAATCAGGAAAGATTTCACCCGATCAGACGGCCATAATCGGGCGGGACTTGGAAGTCCGGTATGGCGAACTCGACCCGATGGTATCGGGAACCGCTGAAAATATAGAAAAAGCCGGGATAGGCAGAGGGGACAAGGTCGGGATTTTCATGAATACCGGATTCCATTCCATATGCCTCATTCTTGGATTGTTGCGTGCCGGCATAATATCCTGTCCGATCAGTACCCGGCTTCCAAAGATTGCCGTTCGTGAACATCTTGACCTTATCGGCTGCAATAAACTCGTAGCCGGCAAAAGCATGCGTGAAGGTGGAGTCCTTGAAGATATAGCCGTCTATGATCCAGAGAGCCTTGTTTCATCCTCCTTGACCCTTAACCGCGGACGAAATGATGAAAGAATCCCAATTGATCAGCCTGCGACCATTTGCTTTACCTCCGGCAGTACCGGCAATCCCAAGGCTGTCATGCACACCTTCGGCAACCACTACTACAGCGCCTTGGGCGCTAATATGAACCTGCGCCTGCGATCGGGTGATCGATGGCTGCTCTCACTGCCTTTGTACCATGTCGGAGGAATGGCGATCCTTTTTCGCTGCATATCCAGTGGAGCCGGAATAGTGGTAATGGAGCCTGGCCAGCCGCTCGAAGATGCCATCACACGTCAGGGTGTAACACATCTTTCGGTGGTCTCGACACAATTGTATCGCCTTCTCGACAAGAACCTTCCCAAGGATGCCTTGAAACCATTGAAGGCAGTTCTGGTTGGGGGAGGGGAAACCCCGGCGAGCCTTATTGATCGGGCTTATGCCAATAACCTGCCTGTCATGCCGACATATGGGCTTACTGAAATGAATTCACAGGTTACTGCCATGCGGCCGGATTCGCCGCCTGCCAAACGCTATTCAGCGGGTGTTCCTCTCAAATACAGGGAAATCCGGATATTGCAGGACGGCGAAATACAGGTCAAAGGGCAAACACTCTTCGAGGGCTATGTGCGGGGATCGGAGATCCATTGCCCTCTGGACAAGGACGGCTGGTTTTCTACCGGCGATATTGGGAGTATGGATGAGGATGGATACCTCACCGTTACCGGAAGGAAAGACAATCAATTCATATCCGGCGGGGAAAACGTTCATGCCGAGGAGATCGAAAGGGTCTTATGCGAAATTCCTGAAATACGGCATGCCGTTGTCGTGCCGGTGCCTGATAAGGAGTTCGGACGCCGTCCTGTGGCATTTTTAAAGTGCGAATATTCTGCGCTGGATACGAACAGTATAATCCGTGAGTTGGAGAAATATCTGCCCCGTTTCAAAATACCGGTGGACTTCCTTCCGTGGCCTGATACGGATACCGACGGCATAAAGCTCAGCCGCGAATATTTGAAATCGATGGCCGAAGAACTGCGTGCTTGAACATGCAGGGGCTTTGCCGGATTCCTGGATATGCCGGCGCATCAGTCATATCTGTTTTAGAGCGCTCAGCAACGGATCTGGCAGGGGTCGCGGAGTGCTGTGCTGGCGGTCTATCACCACATGCGTTATGGTCGCGGACCCGGCTTCATCCTCCTCTTTGTCCAGTATCCTGTAATGCAGTGTGAATGATGTGTTTCCAGTCTGTTCAACGGACAATTCCACTTCTATCACATCACCCGCGCGCAGCGGCTTCTTATAGTTTGCATCCACGCGCACCACCGGCATTGCATAATGCGTGGATCGAAGGGCAACTCCAATACCAATGCCCACGGAGTCCAGATACGACTCAAATGCCTCATGCGCAAGGGCTAGCTGGGAAGCGAAATAAACAACCCCCGCGGCATCCGTATCCCTTAATCGTACAGTGGTTTGATGTTTGTACATGACCAATTTCCTCGCCGTATATTTACAATAACCGATGTCTTATCTGCCGGGCCAGCCTATTTTGGCCTCCTATCGGAATTGCATGCCGGCACGGGATTGGACAAATCAGAGGTAACATGATAAATATCGCACCCCTAATCCATTAAATGACAGGAATTATCTCATGAAAATAAAATCATTTATCGCTTTGAGACCGCCGACGGATGTGGCTGAAAGAGTCGCAGCCCCACCTTATGACGTGGTTGATGCCCGTGAGGCCAGGGAATTTGCGGCCGGAAACCCGGACTGTTTTTTGCATGTAACCCGATCGGAAATTGATCTACCGGAAGACATGGATCCATACTCGGAAGAGGTTTACCGGAAGGCATCGGAAAATTTCGAGGCATTCAAGCAGAAGGGTAATCTGATCAAGGCACCCGGAAAAGCAGTATACCTGTATCGGCTTGAAACAGAGGGCCACGTTCAGACTGGATTGATAACTGTCTGTCATGTTGATGACTATGATAATGACATCATAAGAAAGCATGAAAAAACCCGTCAGAAAACCGAGGATGACCGCACAAGGCATGTACTTACACTCAATGCGAATACCGGTCCCGTATTTTTAACCTACCGTGGCAACACGGATATTGAACGTCTGGGCAGGGAGGCAATGAAGAATGAGCCTCTGTACGATTTTAAAGCAAAAGAGGGTGTCCGGCATACGATTTGGGAGATTGAAGACGCGGATCCATGGATAAACGCATTCGCTGGTGTTCCTGCGGCATATGTCGCAGACGGTCATCACCGCGCAGCCAGCGCCGCAAGGGTTGCCAGGTTGCGCAGGGATTCCAATCCGGATCATACCGGGGAAGAAAACTATAACTGGTTTCTTTCAGTCCTATTCCCGGCGCAACAACTCCGCGTATTGCCGTATAACCGCTGCGTTAAGGATCTCGGAAATCTTTCAATAAAGGATTTCATCGAAAGGGCAGGGGAGAGATTCGTCATTAAGGAGGGCGCTGACCCGGAACCTGACGCTCCAGGTCATATCAGCATGTATATTGATGGAAAATGGTATGGTTTGGAATGGGATGACTCCGGGAGTTCAGATCCGGTGTCATCACTGGATGTAAGCATTCTTCAAGACAATCTTCTTGATCCCGTGCTGGGTATCCGGGACCCGCGTAACGATGCTCGAATAGAATTTGTGGGCGGCGTTCGCGGCGTTGAAGAGTTGACTGCAAGGGTTGATTCTGGAAAGGCCGCTGCTGCGTTTTCAATGCACCCGGTTACCGTGGACCAGCTCATGGCTGTTTCAGATGCCGGTCTTATAATGCCGCCCAAGAGCACATGGTTTGAGCCAAAACTTCGTTCAGGTCTGCTGGTACATCCCCTTGACGGATGATTTCAGGCTTTGGAATGGCATTCTGATTTATTTTCAGGGCTTGGAAACATCAGGGCAGAGAGCCTGCTCTTGCATCAAGGAGACTATACCAGTCATTCCGGGAATAGGGCAGGTCCACACTGTTTACGGCGTTGCGAATTCGGTCGGGACTCATCGTTCCTGTAATCGGCAGAATGCGCGCTGGATGTCGAAGTATCCATGCCAGAATTATCATGGACTTATCGCATTCATACCTCTCAGCCTGGGCTTCCAGTTCGGCATGAATAAGTCCTGTCTGGTGCTCCGTTAATGTGTTGCCCCATGCCGGATAAGCTACTCCGCCCATCGGACACCAGCTCTGCGGAGATATGTCCTTTTCAATGCACTGATCCAGGATTCCATCATTCAAGGGTGAGATCCGGTGAATATTGAATTCCACCTGGTTGATTAACAATGGATATGAAGAGTATTTCAAAAGCATGTTGACCTGGCTGGTTGAAAAATTACTGACGCCGAAATGAGACACCTTCCCCGCATTGTGAAGACGTTCAAATGCCCCTGCTGTCTCCCCGGGATCCATGAGATGGTCGGGCCTGTGTAACAACAGGATGTCTAATCTTTCAATCCTTAGACGCCTCAGACTACCGTCTACAGAGTTAATGATGTGTGAGGCCGACAAGTCATATCGTCTGGGATCGCCCTTTTGAGGCATGTCACTGGACCGAATCCCGCACTTGGATGTAATAATCAGATTATCCCTTAGTCCGGGATTCGAAGTAAGAAATTCACCGAATAACATTTCACAGGACCCGTTTCCGTAAATGTCTGCATGATCGAAATGGTTGATTCCAGACTCTACAGCAGTTTCCAGGGCGGTCATGGCTTTTCGATGAGCTTCCCTGGATCCATCCCCGCTCAACCGCATGCATCCATGAACAATTCTGGAACTCGTGGGTCCGTCCCGGCCGATGGTGATGGTATTCATGTGCGTATTCCTTGTGAGAAACAGACAATACAGATGCCCGATCTTAAAGACAATCTATAAAGGCAAGGGTGCGTAGAGTCAGGCCGTTCGGGATGAGCTGTTGATACCTGCTGCAATCATAATTCCGCCAACTATCAAAAAACCGCTGAACAAATGAATCAACCCTAGTGGTTCATCCAGAATGACAAATGCAGCCAAGCCGCTGAACAGCGGCAGTGTGTAGTAAATTAGCCCGGATGCGGAAGGCCCCACGGTCTCAATTGCCTTGTTCCATAAAGCGTAGGCAACCAGGGCGGCTCCAAGCCCGATATATAGCAACGATCCAACGACTTTCATTGAAAACTCGGGTAACCCCTTAAGGATAATCTCAGCAAGCGTCCAGGGCAGCAGCATCAGAAGGCCCAGCAGAAAGGTTGAAAGTAGAAATGTGCAAGAACCCAGTTCAGAGGGTTTTTTTCCAACGAGGACACTGTAACCGGCGAAAATGAGGGATGCAAACAGCATCCATGCGTCTCCTGCGGCAAAAGAGGCATTCAGAATTACTGCAGGTTCCGCTTCGCTGGCCAGGATCAATACGCCTAGTACGGCAAGACACATGCCTCCGGCCTTTGACAGGGTGATATGCTCTTTCAGAAAGACTCGCGCGAGTATGACGATGAATATGGGCGATGATATTGCAATAAGTGAAATGTTGACCGCGCTCGTCGTATGCGCGGCCATATAAAGCAATGAGTTGAATAGTGTCACCCCAAGAAATGATGCGGCGGATAGATAGCCGAAATTCTTCTTTAGTATATTTCGTTCTGCGATTAAGCCGCGCCATGCAAAAGGTATGAGGGCCAGGCAGGCAATCGCCCACCGAAAGGCTGAAAGGGTGGCAGGCTCAATAACTTGATTCATTGCCCTTGCCACTATTATATTTCCGGACCAGATAATTGTGGCCCCGGTGGCGGCGGCGAAACCTATCCATTTCAGTCTTCGATTTGCAGGCATTGTCACTATACATGAACCGGAATAATACGTTTGTTGGCAAAGGGTAAAGGTTGGCCAAACCAGGGGAAAATGTCAAACAGGCCGGTTGTTGAGTGATTCAAACATACGGAACACGAACTGTGATTTACCGGTTTCAGGGTTATAAAGTATATTCATATTTGCCATGTTTTGATGTATATTACAGGCACTTGGGTGGATACTGGAATTGCGTTGGTAGACTCGGCGTGTGCCTGGTCATTGGAATAAAGTCAATGTCTGAGAGCAGGATATATGATGATGAAGGCCATGTGAAGAACGAGGATATCGTTTATCATATTAACGAAGAAGACAATATTACTTATGTTAATGATCAGTGGGATGTTTTTGCCAGGGAAAATTCCGGAGAATCTGTAAGCTCGGAGAAGACCTTGCAACATCCCATATGGGATTTCATAAGCGATCCAACAACGAGTGAAATATATCGACAGGTGATTAAGCGTATACGCGATGGCCAGTGTATCAGGTTTACATTCAGATGTGATTCGCCCGGGTGCCGCCGTTTGCTTGAGATGAATATCGCGCAGGGAAAAGAGGGGGTGGTCGTCTTTCGCACTCACACAATATCTGAAGAAAAACGCAGGCCTGTAGTTCTGCTTGAATCAGGAGCGGCTGACGGGGATGCTCTGTTACGCGTGTGTGGGTGGTGCAAGAAAGTATTTGTTTCAGGGGCATGGGCTGAAGTGGAGGATGCAATTAATAAATTGAAACTGTTTAATGCTTCTAGAATTCCCTCGATAAGCCACGGTATTTGCAATGGATGTTATCAAATCATGAACAAAACCCTGATTGAAACGGGATGACATCCGTAAAAAGGAGGCAGTGCGGCATCAGGGAAACTAAAATACCCGCCTGGACCACTCAATACACATTGCATTGAATTCCATATTGTGCGGATGAACTATTTAAAAAGCTTCCCCAGACCGCGTCCGGTTGCTTTTCCGGCAATGCGCCTGCCGACCCGCCTTCCTACACGGCCCTTCTTCACTGCATTGGCGTCTCCGAGAATACGAGCCAGCCAGTAAAGAATACCTCTTGTCTTATTGATGCTCATAATCACGCTCCCCCCAGTTCCTTGCACATTATTATAAGACCTGTTCATGTCCAGATTAAAGGGTAAAATTCGCGACATAGCGGGTATTGCAAATTGAAATACTGCGGATATTTAGAAAGTATCGAACAATCAAATCTAGCGTGCATTTTAGGCACGGTCTGGCAATTATGATTAATTCAAACCACTGGGTCGCGAGTCACCGGTCGGCGCAGTGCCGCCCAGCAACGCTGATTCAGCCGCATCATGCTTCAGGCTGGATAGAGAGCCGGACGGACAGACGGCTGGGGATTTGCTGCATGCCGTAGTAGGTGCCGCTGACGGGGGCTATGTCGTCTGGCGTCAAGCCGGCCGCCGTAGCGATGGCGTGATGGTCGCAAAAGGTCCCGTTGGTTGGGTCGAGCCCGATCCAGCCGGCACCCGGCAGATACGCTTCGACCCATGCGTGCAGATCATCGTCCGCGACGCGTTCGTTCGAGGTTTGCCCTTTCCAGAGATAGCCGCTAACCAGACGCGATGCCACGCCGTTTTGCCGCAGGGCATCCAGTAGAAGCGCCGTGTAATCGCGGCAGGTTCCTTTCCGCTGAACCAGTAGTTGCTCGGGCGGCAGAGGTGGACCTTCATCACGGCGTTCGTACGTAATATGTTCATTCATCCACCGGACCATGGCCATCAGTGTTTCTACCGTGGGCCGGGCCTCCGTAGGCGCGAGGGGTTCGGGCAATGTGACGGAGGATGCCCCGGCCAGGTAGGTTTGCAGCTGGACCAGCTCGGCATCCGAATAATCCGGCGGAATGTTCATCCCATGCGAGTCGAGCAGAAAATGGAGAGCGTTGCGCGGCTTCAACTCCAGCGTGGCCTGGAACGTCACTTCGAAGGAGTGTGTGGCCGCTGGGAAAAAGCAATAGGCGGTTTCATTGTCAAAAAGGTCGCGTCGGAACTGGATATCCGCACCTCCGCTGCAGTCGAAATGCAAGTCGATCATCCGCACGAACATGTCGCGGCGCGGAAAGACCCGGATCACATGGGGCGAAAGGGAAACACGGTCGCCGTATTCGTACGCGGCGTTATAATCGATGTATAGAATCATGCGAATATACTATCCCACAGAGGCATGACAGGGACAGAGAAATAGTATATTTCCCTATGGAAACTACGGCTTTGGCGGTGATGACTGCCTTGTTTCATTTCCGTGTTTATTCACGATTACCTCGAGCCTCCAGAATAGACTCCAGTGTGTTTTCATACGCGTCGCGGGGCTCGGGATCCAGTGTTAGAGCATGCCGGATCATCCGCTCGGCTTCGTCGAGAGCACGGCCTTCCTGTGCCAACAGCCATGTTAGGTTGTTCAGCGCGACGACGTTGTCCGAATCAGCTTTCAACGCTGCGCGGTACATTTCCTCAGCCTTTGCGTTGTCGTTGCGCTCAATGAATATATTGCCCTGATAGGCCAATGCGATGCTTCTGGTCCGCCCGGTCGCTGCGCGCTCGTATTCCCTCATCGCCAGATCAAGTTTTCCGGCGTGTTCGTAGCTGACCCCGAGGTTCAGCCGTTCTTCAGCGGTGAGTGGATCGGAAAATTGCGTTCCTCCACGCCATGCGGCGCATCCGGTAAGCCCGGCCGCGACAATCAACGCGCCGACGATGATCAGGGCGTGATGACGAGATATTGATTTCCTGCTCGTTCCCATTGCCGTGTAAACAACCTCATTGATACATATTCATTCGCGCGTCTCATGCCGAGTTGATGCAGCCCGTTTTCCGTCCATCCGGTGATGGCCGTGAAATGGGGTTGCCGTATGCCGAACACACCAAGATCCAACAGAACGATTGGAGGTTGCCCTTTGTCAACATAGCTCTTCAGGTCCTCGATCTTTCCGGTTTGCAGTTTCGCATCGAAACCAAGGTCCCTCGCGTACCAAGCCATGTCATGGATAAGGACTCCGCGTGCGGTGGGGCTGTAGATGGCGTCTGCAATCTTCTCTTCGTCTACGGAAGCGCCATGAAATGCAAGCACCGATGCCAGCGTCGAGGGACCGCACTGATAGCGTTCGCTTGATTGTGGCGCCAGCGCCAGAGTTTCAGCTTCCGGCCCAGGTTCGGTGGATACACATCCGGTGATGCCGATCATCGCCAGCCCAATAACTACGACTGCTATCTTCATGCAAGACATTCACTCATGCGGTTAAAACCTCGGGCTCGATGTCTGTCCCGGCGTCTGCTATCCTAAGAATGAGCAATACGAGGAGGACGATTAGCAGGATTGTGACTACTGAGGCGCCGCCTCCCGCCATCAGCTTTTCGGACTGTACAACCATATGGTGCAACTCCTCGTCATTGGCCAGCGCCAGCCGCTGTTCTATCTCTTTCTGCGTGAATCCAAGCTCCTCCAGACGATGCTGAACAACTTTTTGTTCAAGGAACTGCTGGATTGTGGCCAAATCGCTTGCGCGGGCATCTTCGGTAGCTACAGGCGCGGACGACACTATATTCCCGTAGGATAACGGCGACATACTGTGTAAGCCAATCGCTACTATCAGCACAGCGGCAATATAGCGCAGCCAAGCGGGTACTCTCCTTGTTCTCATCAGGTCTCCCTCCTTGTTTGCTTCGCGTCAGTATGGATCGTGAACCAGTCGAACCTGACGGTCAACCACATACGACGATAATAATAGGGCTTAATCCTGAGATTGTTTAGCGATTCCATCCGCGCGGGACTTAAAGATATAATTCCTTTCATTCAAATTGAGTTGATTCATAATTGTGACCATATATCTGCGAAGCCATTTTGCCGTGCAATTCTTCTTGCCGAGACAAATATACGCGGTCATACTTTCAGCTGTCATGCTGATTGCCGCCTGGTGCAGGCTGATTCACGTCGTTACCGGAGGACGATGATGAAAATTACGATTGCGACATTGCTGGTTGCGGTATTTGTGGTCTCATCGGTTCATGCCGGCTTCAAGCCCCGCCGCGGGGAATTCATGGGAGATTCAATAGAAGAGGCGCTGAAAACTGCGAAGGCAGAGGCAAGGCCTCTGATTGTCATTTACGGAAACCCTGATTCCACATGCGGCCTGGCACGGGGAATGTTCAACGATGTGTACGATGAATTTCGCAGACGAGGTCTGATTCTTATTCTGAGATCAAGAAACAACTCCTATTGGGAGAAGGTGCCGGACACTATCAAGAATGCAATTAGTTCGCCTGATGCGGGACGGTACTCGCCCACGACCATCATCATGACTCCTGACTCGTCCGGTATTATCGCCTTTGTGCCTTATGCCAGAGACCGGAATGAACGGCGGAGATCTTTTCTGGACGCCCGCCGGAACTTGTCTGAATTCTCCAGAACAGGATATCTGGCCGGCGCTGGAATGGAAAGCGAGAGCCGCACATGGCGGGACATCTACGGCAATACTGTAGAAGGGAGGCTGGTATCGCAAACGTCGACTCATGTAGTCCTCAATATCGACGACAACGATGTGGAAGTGGATCGGGCAATGCTTTCGCCTGAGGATCGGCATTATTTAATGCGGCAAGCAAGTGCCAATAGATGAAGTCGGATCACCATGCAGAGTCATGATATGCGTGGCCAGGGTGAGTTCCTCGACAGAAAGTCAGGATATCCGGATTCAATGGTTTATTTGATAGCGCGAGCACCACAACAATTCCCGGCAAGGACCGCATGAAAACTGCAAATGAAACGACGCGCAATGCCCCCCTTTGATAGGTGCGGCAGATGAAATGGCCGATTCAACCGCTCATCGAATGAGTTCGGAGAATAAGGAGAAGAGCAATGGAGATGGAAACATTAAGGGCTTTCTTAGGATGGTGTACAATCCTTAACGGGGCCCTGCTGATTATTGTATTCCTGATTATGGCGGCGGCGGGTGATGGGATATATCGAATTCACGGCAGATGGTTCAATATAACACGTGAGGCGTTTACATTGACGGTATACTGCTTCATTGGAGCGATGAAACTGGTCGTGCTTATGTTTAACCTTGTTCCTTATCTAGCGCTGGTGATCCTGAACCGGCCGTAATTCCAGTTAATATCCTTCAGGGCTTTCACTCCATGAAACCCTTTACATGGGCGCTGCCGAACGTTAGGATGAACCGTCAAAGCAATTACGAATGGCAAATTGATTCATCCAACCCATCCGGTCAAATTTCAAGAGATTCATGGCAATGGAATAAGATGGTTGGACACTTGCAACAGGGAAAGGAGACTTCAGTATGACAGACAAGAACCGCAAACCCACCACCAACGATGCGGGTATCCCGGTATCAAGCGATGAGTATTCACTTACGGTGGGGCCTGACGGCCCGATAGTTCTGCACGACCATTATCTGATGGAGCAGATGGCCAACTTCAACCGGGAGATGATCCCGGACCGTCAGCCCCACGCAAAGGGGTCGGGGGCCTTTGGGCGTTTTGAGGTGACCCAGGATGTCAGCGCCTATACCAAGGCTGCAGTGTTTCAACCTGGCACAAAGACCGACGTACTGGCAAGGTTCTCCACGGTGGCCGGCGAAAGCGGAAGTCCCGATACCTGGCGGGACGTGCGCGGCTTTGCTCTGAAATTCTATACCGGCGAGGGCGTCTACGACATGGTGGGGAACAACACGCCGGTGTTTTTCGTCCGGGACCCCATGAAGTTCCAGCACTTTATCCACTCGCAGAAGCGCCGCGCCGACAGCGGGCTTCGCGATCACGACATGCAATGGGATTTCTGGTCGCTGTCGCCTGAAACGGCCCATCAGGTCACGATTCTGATGAGCGACCGCGGTGTCCCCAAAACTTACCGGCACATGAACGGCTACACGAGCCACACCTATATGTGGGTCAATGCCAAGGGTGATCGATTCTGGGTGAAATACCACTTCAAGACCGACCAGGGATTCGAGTATCTCACAGACGAGGAGGCCGACCGGATAGCAGGCAAGGATGCGGACTATCACCGCCGCGACCTGTATGAGGCTATCAAGCGGGGCGAATATCCATCATGGACCCTCAAGGTGCAGATAATGCCTTTTGAAGAGGCAAAGGATTACCGGTTCAACCCGTTCGACCTGACCAAGGTCTGGCC
>SLRP01000074.1 GCA_007130845.1 Kiritimatiellia bacterium
CTTCCACCTCGGTTAAATCTCTGGAATTAACCAAGGAGACGGTGGAAGATCCCGACATGGCCTTGAAAGGCATCATGAAGGAAAGCAGCGCTGAGCAGGGCGACGTTCTGAAGTCGGAAGCGGCCCGTTTTGCTGAAGAGTTCCATCAGGCGCACGGGTTGAAACTTAACTTCGACGAGGATGCGGTTAATGCTCTGGTGGAGATATGCTTATCCAAGGACAAGACCATGCGGGCGGTTTGCGAGGAAAAATTGCATGATTTCGAGTATGGTTTGAAGCTGATATCACGAAATACCGGCCGTACAGCCTTTGATATTACACGCGAGGTAATTGAGCAACCGGACAAGATTTTATCAGACTGGATAGTGGAAAGCCATAGGCAGGCCGATAAATAACGGGTATGAGGCGTTAAATTTCGGTTGCCCCACAAGCATTATGTGCTAGCTTAACGCGACTGTTTATTGAATGTGCGTCCCCATCGTCTAGTGGCCTAGGACATCGGGTTTTCATCCCGAAAACACGGGTTCGACTCCCGTTGGGGACGCCAGTTCTTTCATGCTGAGCGTGACATGACGAAGTTCCGCTGATAAAACGCCCGTTTTTGAGGGTTCCCATGACATGCGATCCATGCAATGGGTGGCCTGTTGCGGCGAAAATGCGATTTGGGAGTCTGTTTGATCCATGTTTTTCGTGTATATTTGAGGTGAAATACCATGAGTAAATATAATATAGGCATAGTAGGAGTTGGAGCGGTAGGAACCGAAATGATCCGCTTGTTGAGGCGGAGATCATTTCCTGCAAGCCAAATCACCATATTAGCCAGAAGCGAGCGCGAGGAGATAATCGACGGCGAAACATGGCAGGTGAAGTCCGCCTCCCCTGAATCGTTTGATAATCTGGATATCGCTTTTTTTGCCGGTACCGAGGGGGAAAAAGGCGCTTCTCAGACCCTGGGGTGGGAGGCGGTTAACCGAGGTTGTGTCGTAATTGATAATGGCGATGATTTTCGAATGGATCCAAGAGTCCCTCTTGTCATACCTGAGATAAATGCAGACGCCCTGGATGACCACAATGGATTCATATCCAATCCGAATTGCAGCACCATTATTGCCCTGATGGCGCTTGCGCCTCTGCACCGGGCGGCAGGACTTAGGCGTGTGGTTGCGTCCACCTACCAAGCTGTTTCCGGGACGGGCGCATCCGCTGTTACGGAACTGGAGGAACAGGTGCGGGCATGGGCGCAGAATAAACCGATGCAAACCGATGTGTATCCTTATCAGATTGCGTTCAACGTTTTGGCTCAGATAGGCGGAGTAAAGGATGAACCCGGGGTCACCAGTGAAGAGCTCAAGATGAAACGTGAAACACACAAGATTCTGGGGGATGAATCCATAGGGGTGTCATCCACATGTGTCAGGGTTCCTGTTGTTAACGGGCACAGCGAGTCTCTGAACGTGGAATTCAGGAACGCGCTATCTGTCGAAGATGCGCGTGATATTCTTAATAGCGCGCCCGGCGTGCGTGTGGTTGACGATCTTTCAAACAAGCAGTTTCCCATGCCCATAGCCTGCTCCGGATGTGAAGAAGTGCTGGTCGGCCGTATACGCGAGGATACCAGCGCGGAAAATGCCCTGGCCCTGTTTGTGGCCGGAGACAATCTATGGAAAGGTGCCGCATTGAATGCCATTCAAATCGCGGAAACCATTATCGCCAGGGATTCTCTGAAGGTTAACAGTGAAGTCGCAGGGGCATGACCAGGCCGGCGTGAATTTAAGCAGTCCTTTCACAACCTGTGTCCGGACTTGCAGCATGTTATCCTCCTCTATTTACCTGTTAATGCCACTGCAATACAGGCAATTGCAATTGCGAATTCAACAAGGTATATCAAACGTATGAATGCGGTTGACCGCCTGATCAGGATTCCATCCATCAACCTCTTCAATCCTCCGGTTCTGAATGCCAGAAAAGTTATCAGCATGAGCAGGGTGCCGATCAGGAAAAGCCCGCGATGAGCCCAGCTTTGGCCCGTGGCCGCTATGGCCCATATAAGAATGGTCATTACGCAGAAGGCGATGCCCGCTGAGGGCTCGTCCGGTCCCGCATCCCCGGCGATTCTGGATGCCGCATCGCGATAGCGTTCCGGAAATGATATTGCCCATAGAGATTCCGCAAGGCATATCAGGCCGATCAGCAGAAGTGTAATGTGTGCTATGCTCATATTCCTATGGTCTTGCAGTGTTTATAAGGCCGCTTATACTGACCGGTAATCTGATTGCTGTTGTTGCATGTTTCAAATTAATTTTAATGGGAATTTATTTCTGTGAGGTCCACCGCCGAGTGCTTTTGGCTGCACGTTGAATGACCGGAATATCGTGTGAACCGCTCGATTAGTCATGAAAGGAGCGCGAGGATAATGAAGATAATAGTATTGGATGGTCATACACTGAACCCCGGAGACAACCCGTGGGATGAAGTGGCAAGTCTGGGGGAATTGACCGTCCATGACCGTACTCCCGTTGACAAGGTGCTTGAGCGCGCCACGGGCGCTGAGATCCTCCTTACGAACAAGACACCTTTGACAGCAGATGTTATTGAACAGTTGCCCGATCTGCGATTCATATCCGTTCTGGCCACCGGATACAACATTGTGGACGTTGAGGCCGCGCGTAAACAGAATATCCCGGTGGCCAACGTTCCCGTATACGGCACGGATACGGTGGCACAATATGTATTTGCGCTGTTGCTAAATCACTGCCATCACGCGGCGCATCACGGCAGCCGGGTTAGAGAGGGCGAGTGGTCAAGGCGCGTTGATTTCTGTTTCTGGGATTACCCGCTTATCGAACTTACAGGGCTTTCCATGGGTATAGTCGGTTTCGGCCGGATCGGAAGGCGGGTGGGCGAGCTTGCAAATGCATTCGGAATGAAGGTCATTGCCTCGGACGTTAACAAGTCTGGTAAACCATCGTACGAGCCGTTTTCCTGGAGGGAGATACCGGAATTGTTCGCGGAGGCGGACATTGTAAGCCTGCATTGTCCCCAGACACGGGATAATATTGGATTTGTTGACAGGGAACTGATTTCGAAGATGAAACCCTCCGCCTTTTTCATAAATACGGCAAGAGGATCTCTTGTAAACGAGAAGGACCTTGCCGAAGCCCTGAACAACGATGTCATATCCGGTGCGGCTGTGGACGTCGTGTCCAGAGAGCCCATTGAAAAATACAACCCACTGCTTGGGGCAAAGAACCTGCTGATTACGCCTCACATGGCATGGGCGACACTTTCAGCGCGTAGGCGTTTAATGAA
>SLRP01000073.1 GCA_007130845.1 Kiritimatiellia bacterium
AAGGGATAGCGCGTCCCCGACGGTCTTGTTCATTTTCCAGTTTCCGGCAACGATTGGTTTGCGCATGGAATTCATGAGAATAAGTGAGTGATGGTTTCCTGTTTAGTGCTGAATGGCTGTCTATTTTGCACTTAGTCGCATATTATTCAACCATTCTTGTCAGTAAGAGACGAAACCCCCGGCAATTCCTTTCCTTCAAGAAATTCCAGGCTTGCTCCTCCTCCGGTGCTGATATGAGTCATTTTGTCTGCAAGGCCGGACCGGTTGACGGCGCTTACGCTGTCGCCTCCGCCGATAATGCTTAGACATTCGGTTTCAGCGACAGCCTTGGCGATCTCAAGCGTGCCGGCTGCGAATGGCTCCATCTCGAAACAACCCATCGGCCCGTTCCATACCACGGTTCTGGCCGTCGAAATTTCCCCTGCATAGTTTTCTATGGTTTCCGGGCCTATATCCAGAGCCATCCAGCCGTCCTCGATGCCTCCTTCCGTTACAACTTTGGTATTTGCTCCGGCATCGAACTTGTCCGCTATGACGTGATCCACCGGCAACATGAGCTTTACTCCGGCTGCTTCCGCATTCTTCAGCACATCGCCTGCCATTGCCACTCTGTCCTCTTCAACCAGTGAATCCCCTATGGGTATTCCCTGCGCCTTGTAAAAGGTATAAGCCATGCCGCCTCCAATGAGGAGGGTGTCCACCTTGCCGAGAAGGTTTGAGATAACGTCCATCTTGCCGCTTATTTTGGCACCTCCCAGGATTGCCAGAAAAGGTCTGTCGGGTTTCTCCAGCGCCTTGCCCAGATATGTTATCTCTCGTTCCAGCAGGAATCCGGCCGCATTCTGATCGAAGAACCTGGTAACCACTGCCACGGATGCGTGAGCCCGGTGTGCCGTGCCGAATGCGTCATTGACGTACACGTCTCCCAAAGAGGCCAATTCCCGGGCAAAAGCCTCCTGACGCTCTTTCATCTCAGCCTTTGCGCTTTTTCTTTCCTCTTCGGATGCATCATCCGCCGGCTTGGTTTTTCCTTCCTCTTCTGGATGAAAGCGTAGATTCTCAAGAAGAAGAATCGAGCCCGGGGCTAAGGCATCGGCCTTCTGTTTCACATCGGGTCCCACGCAATCCTCTGCGAACTCTACCGGGACATCGACAAGCCCTTTAAGGTGTTCGGCGACAGGCTTCAGACTGAATTCCATGGAGGGCTTGCCCTTGGGGCGTCCCAGATGGCTCATGAGAACCACAGACCTGGCTCCCTGTTCAAGGGCATGCCGTATCGAAGGCAGCGCGGCATTGATCCTCGTGTCATCGGACACACTGCCCTGATCAATGGGCACATTGAAGTCCACACGCATAAGGACACGCTTGTCCTTAATGTCCAGATCACGAATGGTCAGTTTATTCATTATGAGATATCCCCTAACCGGCGTCTACTTCGGCCATGTGTCCAACAAGTTCCAGCAACTTGCTCGAATATGCCCACTCGTTGTCGTACCATGCCACCAGCTTGACAAAATTGTCATTCAGGGCGATTCCCGCGTCTGCGTCGAAAACGCATGTATGTGTTTCACCGATAAAGTCGGATGACACCACAAGGTCTTCGGTATATCGGATAATGCCCTTTAGCTCACCCTCGGACGCCTGCTTGAAAGCCGCCTTTATTTCATCGTACGATGCGGATTTTTCGAGTCGGCATGTAAGGTCTACAACGGAAACGTTGATTACCGGCACACGAAACGCCATTCCTGTTAATTTTCCGTTGAGCTCCGGGATGACCTTTCCGACAGCCTTTGCGGCGCCTGTGCTGGAAGGAATGATATTGTGCGCTGCCGCGCGCCCGCCACGCCAATCCTTCTTGGACGGGCTGTCCACAGTCATCTGAGTAGAGGTAATGGCATGTATGGTGCTCATCAGTCCTTCGAGAATGCCCCACTTATCATGCACCACCTTTGCCAGCGGCGCTATGCAATTGGTTGTGCAGGATGCGTTGGACACAACATCCATATCCGTGGAGTATGTGTTGTGGTTCACCCCCATCACGAACATAGGCGCATCCGATGAAGGAGCGGAGATAACGACCTTTTTGGCGCCGCCCTTAAGGTGGGCTGAAGCCTGCTTGATATCCTTGAAAACACCTGTGCATTCGGCGATGTATTCCGCACCACACTCATTCCATGAAATTGCTGAAGGATCCTTTTCTCCGTAAACTTCAATTTCTTTCCCGTCCACCACCAGTTTTCCGCCTTTAGTCTCTACCGTGCCGGGAAACTGGCCGTGAACAGTATCATATTTAGTCATGTAGACCATGTAGTCGAGAT
This sequence comes from Kiritimatiellia bacterium, assembly GCA_007130845.1. Lineage (GTDB taxonomy): Bacteria > Verrucomicrobiota > Kiritimatiellia > SLAD01 > SLAD01 > SLRP01. The sequence continues at coordinate 2,319 of SLRP01000073.1, forward strand.
CTATGAACGGGTCATTTATACCCACAACTTCGACGTTATTGTCCGCAAGTGCCGCCCGGAATACCAGGCGTCCGATTCGACCGAACCCGTTGATACCTACTTTTACCGACATATGTATACTCCTTCTCTGTTATGATTGTGCTGAATGGAAATTAAGGATGCCAATGGAAACCGAATCCCCGATTTCTTCGCAATCCTAATGAATGTGTGTGAGTGGGTCAACAGATCAATCATAGGGGTTTCCCTATTTGGGTTTGAGTGCAAGCCCCGATTCCATTGTATTCCTGTAGCCCTCAATAATTATTCTTGACAATCATCCATGAATGAACGTAAAAGTTACGCTATTGAGGAAGGCCATAGGCGGGGAGGTTCCCTAGATGTTCAAGGTAGATCCCATTGACAGACAGACTATAGATGGTTGGCCGATTGCGGAATCGGGTTTGCCGACCCGTGTAGTGAATGGAACCCGCGAAGCGGGAATACTTTTTGTGGGGGATCTGCGCGGGAAAACAGATGACTATTTGCTGCAGTTACGTGCGGTCGGCCGTATATCTGTTCAGGATATACGTAATTTCTTCGATATTTGCAAACAGATAGAATCCGGTCAGCTTATCTTTATTACAATCCAGCAACTTTTGAATCTATTTCTGGACAAAGAGGAGATGACCGTTTTAAGCGGGCGTTACGGTTTGCTGAGAGAGGATGCTGATGCGTCAAGGAATTACATGACTCTGCAGGAAATCGGCAACTCCATGCAGTTGACGCGTGAGCGCATCCGGCAGGTGGAACACTCTGCTCAACAAAAGTTGCACAGCCGTCTTGCGTCGGCGTGCCTGCAGCCGTTTTATTTGTATATTCGTCAATTCATAAATTCCAGACAGCAGGCAGTGGATTACCCGGAGCTACACGATCTGTCCGGACAATCGTGGCTGACGGGCTACAACCCTTGCTCCATTGCCATGCTGATGGCGGATCTGGCTCCAGAAAAGCTTGTTTCATACAGCCGGTTCTTCAGCAATATTTCCCTGGATTCCGTAAAAAAGCTTGAACAGCAGGCAGTGTCGGTGTTGCGTCAGAGCCCCGGTCCACTGGGACTCGATGAAATCGTAGCCCAAGTGCATTCTCCAAGTACGTCATTGCCGGATTCCGTCTTGAGAAAGCACGTTCGTGTAATCCTGGATCATTATCCTCACGCTGCCCCGACTGCGGATCATCGTTATTTCCTGTATCCGGAAGGAGCCGGTTTCTTTCTGGTAGAGGTTATGCGCAGCCTTTCTCTCCCCTGCGGATACAGGGGTATAGCCAATGCCTTTAATGCACGGCTGAAACCGCGAGCACGCAAGGGAGCGGGCTATATTTTGAAACTGCTCAATGAACACCCCTCTTGTGTGCGTGTAGACAGGGGCCGCTATACCATCAGAGAGTCTGATCGGTGATCAGATATCCTGAATGCGCTCCAGAATTGATTTCTAAGCTCGGCTGGTCCCGAAAATCCTGCTTTTCCTTCCGCTAAGCAATCTTGAGTTGGCTCGAGAAAAGGGTATGGTTTACATGCATGAAATTGATTGATCGATATTTCCTTTCCAGCCTGATGGCCCCGCTGTTCTATTGTCTCGCGGCGTTTTTGATGATTTTCATCATATTCGACCTTTTCAGCAATTTGTCGGACTTCATGGAAGCCGGAACTTCTTTCCTCAACATATTTCGCTATTATATTTTCCTTGTTCCCTCCGTGATTGTTTATGTTGCGCCTATTTCGCTGTTGCTGGCTATCCTGTATACGCTTTCACAAATGACGCGCAACAATGAGATTACTGCTATGAGGGCGTCCGGCATGAGTCTTTCCCGCCTAATGCTGCCGTTCATAATTGTGGGTTTCATAGCCAGCGGACTGGTATGGGGCATAAATGAAAAGATTGCTCCGTGGTCTTCCTACTGGACCCACCAATTTGTGAGGGCGGAAACTCACAGGGATGGTGTCTCCATCTTTATTGAGAACAACCTCGCATACCGAAATGCACGTGAAAATCTGAACTGGTTCATCGGTCAATTCGATACGCGCACCTATGAAATGCAGCATATCGAAGTGACCCAGCAGAGGGAAGATGGGACCGATAAGCTCAAATACACGGCCCGGGAAGGCCAATGGCTGGACGGCCGGTGGTGGTTTACCAATGTACAGATTCAGGAGTTCGATGAGCATGGCAACCCGAAGCTGCCATCAATACACATGAGGCGCGAAATGACGGAGCTCTCGGAGACTCCGCGTGATTTTATAAATGTTACCAAAGACCCAGAGTTTCTGTCCTCCAGAGAGCTCATGGAATTCCTGGATGTGCACAAGGACCTTGCGTCAGATACTGTAGCCCGAATCAAGGTTGACCTTCATTACCGGATGGCTGTGCCATGGACCTGCCTCGTTGTAACACTTATTGGTTTGCCGATCGGGTCTCATACCGGACGCCGAGGCGCTTTGCTGGGGGTGGCTCTGGCGCTGACTCTTTTTTTCAGCTATTACGTTTTGATTAATTTTGGCAGGGCCCTGGGAATGAATCAGACCCTTTCCCCGTGGCTGTCTGTGTGGCTGCCAAACCTGATTTTTCTATTCATAGGACTTGTGGAGCTCTATCGCATGCGATAGACAGTTCAGGTTCCCGGCCTCAGTTTGACATGCACCGTTTACCGTGCTAGCTTGGCTTAAATAAAATTGGGTGATCACAGTTGAGTCGGTTTCAAGGGATGTTATTATAACAGGTACGGAATCGGGTGAGGTTATGGCACAGGAAGAGGCGGTATCGGAGATGAGTAATGTGCTCGTATACATGAACGGTCATGATGCGACACGCCAGCCCGGCACCTTTCAATTCTGCCCGCTCGGAATCCAGTTCTATGTACGCGAACCTCTTCAGCAATATGAGGTTCTGGAATGTCGCGTCAACATCACAGGCGGGGACTCGGATGCTTCCAATAATGTCATCTGTACCGGCCTGGTGGTGAATTGCTGCTTGGATCCGGAGACGGAACTATATCGTGTCTGGGTTAAGTTCATTGACCTGCCGCTTCAGTCCTGCGCTCATATCCAGAGGTTGAGCCGCGAAAACCAGCTGTTGTGTTCATTCTGCGAGAATTTTTATTAAGGGTGCATCCTTCCCGTCCTTTGGCGAGTCATGAAGGATTATTACAGCATACTTGGTGTAAACCCTGATGACGGTTTCAATGTGCTGAAGAAGGCCTATTACCGCCGCGCTCTGGAATGTCATCCTGACCGCTTCGGTGGAAGCCCTTCCAAGGCCGAGAATTTCAAGTCTCTTGTGGAGGCTTTCAATGTGCTGTCCGATCCACCCAGGCGCGCACGATATGACGTTTCACGCGGCCTCCAGGAATCCGCAGGAAGGGAAACGTTATTTGAATGTGATGATATCGATGGAGAAGACCCTGTTCTGGATACCCTGGCGGATGACATTCTTGAAGAAATGATAGTCGGTAATACCATTCCCCGAGATACCACGCTTCAGACACTTCTTATGGATCTTGAGCGCACGGAACGGTTTTGCATGTTCCGGGAGGGAAAAAATTTATTCTATTCGGGAAGGGTAAAGCAGGCCGGATCGGTTTTCAGTGCGTACATAGAGCATTCGCCCGGCAATATTCTCGCCCATTATTTTCTTGGACAGTGTTTCGTTCGGCAGAGACGTCACCGGCAGGCTGCCAGCGAGTATCTTGAAGCCATACGGATTGGAGCAGGGCGCCATCCGCCCCTGCGCGTCCCGCGGATCCGTAATGAGCTTGGCAGGTTGATGCGGGAAAAGGTCGGTTTGATTGCCCGCCTGCGTGCTTTATGCGCGGGGACCGGAGAACTCGAACCGCTCAGCCCTGAAGAGGAAGCTCGGCGCCAGGTCAACCGCGCAATACGCAATATTCTCAAGGAGGAAAGACGGCTGCGGCGTTCACTATACCCTTAACAGCCGGATCATCAAAATACCCGGTGTAATCACCGTATGGATTATGATTCCTGACCGGTTCTGTTTCAGCGTTTTATAATCCTCTCGACAGTGTTAGCGAATGCGTCCATCTCGTCGTCGGAGCCTATGGTAATGCGTAGAAAATTGCCGGTGCGTTTTCCGGGAAAATATCGCACCAGTATTTTCTCTTCCCGTAGTGATTCAAACAGTGTCGCCGCGCTTATCCGCGGGGGCTTGACCCATAGGAAGTTTGTATCCGAAGGATATACCATGAATTCCATCTCGCGCATTATGTTTGCCGTGCGCTCCCTTGTGGCCTTGATTCGGTTTACAATATCCCGCATATAGTCCTGATCGGACAAAGCGGCTAATCCTATTTCCTGTGTTATGCGGTTGATATTGTATATATCCTTTATCTTGTACATCGCATTGATAAGGGGGGCAGGGCCTACTGCATAACCAAGCCGTATTCCTGCCAGAGAGTATGATTTTGAAAGTGTTCGGGTTACTATGACCCGGTCCATGGCGAGCGCAAGTTCCATGGCGTCTTCGGCCGCAAAATCAACGTATGCTTCGTCTATTACAACCACACCAGGAAAAGTTTCACAGAAGTCTCTAACCAGTGATTTGCGATATTGGATTCCGGTGGGCGCATTGGGGTATGTCATGAAGAAAATAGATGCGGCGTAGCTGTCAGGCATTGTCCATTCAAATTCCGGTCCCAGGGCCACAGGCAGGGTTTCAGCCTCTTCAATAGCGCACAATACCGGATACAATGAATATGAGGGGTCGAAATATCCCACCGTCCCTGAACCGCGTTCTACAAATGCACGGATACACAGGCTGAGAATTTCGTCGGAGCCATTGCCTGTCAATACCTGTTCGGGATTACATCCGTGAATCCCTGCTATTGCATCGCACAGACCGTGACTGGCAGGATCCGGGTACAGCCTCAAAGAGGACGGATCCAATTTAGACATCACCCTGGAAACCGATGGTGAGGGCGGGTAGGGGTTTTCGTTGGTGTTCAGCTTGATGAAGGATTCGCCGTGCGGTTGCTCGCCCGGGACATAACCCGCTATCTGGCGTATTGATTTCCGGATATAATCGCTCATTTCCTGTCAAACCGAACCATTGCCGATCTCGCATGCGCATCAAGTCCTTCTACTCTGCTGAATGCCTGGATTACCGGCATGACCTCCTTAAGGTCGGCGCTTGTAAAAAGCATGACACTCATTCGTTTCCGGAAATCGTCGACCGTCAAACCGGAAAACATGGATGCCGTTCCTCCTGTAGGGAGTACATGGCTGGGCCCGGCCGCGAAATCACCGGCGCATTCTGGCGTCCATTGCCCTACGAAAACGGCGCCGGCCGAGCGGACCTTCTTAAGCCATGACCTGGGTTCCCTTACCACCAATTCCAGATGTTCCGGCGCAAACTGGTTTACAAGGTCCATGCCTATATCCAGTGTTTCAACGACGACAAGAAGTGTGCCCTTCTTTAAAACCTCAATCACCGTCTCCCTGCGTTCCAGATACTCGGATTGCTTGAGCAATTCCTTGCGTACGGCTTCAGCCAACCGCATGGATGATGTCACAAGCATGATTTTTTCCTGGCCTGTTCCGTGTTCGGCCTGCGACAACAGGTCGGCCGCCACATGCGAAGGAGACGCTGAATCGTCCGCAACTATCGCCAGCTCGCTGGGTCCGGCTACCATGTCGATTGCCACTTGTCCGTACACAAGACGCTTTGCGGCAGTGACGTAAGGCCCCCCTGGGCCGACTATTTTCTGAACACCGGCAATTGTCTTGGTTCCGTATGCCATGGCCCCGATGGCCTGTATACCACCCGCCCTGTATATTTCCGTGGCGCCTGCCAGGTCGAGCGCGTATAATAAATAAGGATTGACTCTGCCTTTCTTGTCGGACGGCGTGCATGCCACTATCTCGGGAACTTCCGCCACTCGTGCGAGGGCTACGGTCATTAAAGCCGTTGAAGCAAGAGGCGCGGTTCCCCCAGGGATGTAGGCGCCAACCCGGTCAATGGGGACGAAGCGCTCTCCTAGTTGCCCGCCCTTGGGGCTGGATATAGTCCAGTCACGGCGCATGCTTGCCCTCGAAAAGCGCATAATGCGTTGAAGGGCTTCGCCCGCTGCCAGCCTGAATTCACGGTCAACCTGTTCCCTGGCTGACTGAATATCCTCATTCGTTACAGCCAGCATGGAAGGTTTGAGTGTTGCGCCGTCGAATTCCTTGATGTATCGGACAAGCGCGGAATCCCCCTTCCTGCGGATATCTTCAAGCACGCGGCGCGCTACCTCTTCGGCTTTAGGATCCACAGCGGCGCGTTTCAGGAACCTGGTCAATGCCGGCACGGACCGATCAGTCGACCAGGTTACCAGCTTGATGTCGGGTTCTGTTCTTGCTCGCGCTGCGCTCATTGCTGGACTTTCAAGTTTTTACGGCTTCGTTAAGACACCCGCATCTTTGGCATCTTGCCAGAGGGACATCCCTGGTATCCAGATAAACATATTCACAGACCTGACACCGATATATCCTGCTTCTTACCGGGGCCATGTGTGGATATCCTTCCCTTACGAGGTAATATAACCAGCATATGCTTATGACCACAAGATGGAATATCATGGGTATCAGTATCAGCCCGGAAAGGGATGTATTCATGAAGTATCTTCCTACTGAGGTGTTGATTTCACCGTGTAGATCTTAAGGCGTCCCGACATGGGTGCACGTTCCTGATATATCCGCCATCCATACACCGCCCGTGCCACACTCCGGTTGATAAGTTCATTTCCGGCGCGTTTCTCAAGCAGAACAGTCTGCACAATGCCGAGATCATCGGTAGACAGAAAGATCTCCACGCTCCATGTGGCTGACTCAGCGGTCAGCACGTCCTTGGGGAGGGTCAGCGTTTCAAAGAATTCCTCACGGAGTCCGCCTGTGAATTCTACCCGCACGACCTGTTCGCCGGCCGTTGCCGCGGGTGCAAATGCAGGGGGATGGGACAAGGGAAGCGCGGGGGAGCGATCGTATTGCGACAGAGATTCAGGTCTCCGCGCAAGAACTATTGCCGGCTTATCCCCGCGGACAAAGACCGGTTTTGACAGCGGCGCGGAAACATCGACCGGAGCTTGGATTGGAGGACGCAGACCTGATCCGCCGGTCATTGCGGCGCGGCTGAAGCCGGAGGGGGAGGGCAGGGCGAACAGCACAGGCGACCATACCGATAAAGGGTCTTCCACGGAGTCGTTCCCGAACTCCCCGGCTGGCGGCAGACGCCATATGCTTATTGCCGGAGCGCCGGGTTTCCGCGTCTGCAATTCAGGTTCTGTTCCGGAAAGCCATACCCACCATATCGCATGACCTGCCAGAGCGAGTGATACGGCCGCTATCCATGCCAAACCGGTGGATACGCTTTTCCCGTTTCCATCATTGCTCATCGGCTTCCACCCCCGGCGTCGGGATCCGCGCGAGTTGCAATGGCCACTTCTTCAAAACCAGCTTCCAATGCCATATTGTAAATTCGTACTATGGTGCCGTGTCGTACCCGGTTATCCGCTTCGATAACCAGCGGCGTTCCGGGATTATCTCTCGCAGCGCGGACAAATCCACGTTGCAGCCCCTCCAACGTGATGCGTTCATCATTGAAGAAGATCAACCCCTCCCGGGAAAGCGTAAGGACCATGGCTCCCGGACTGACCCCGGATACGAAAGGCGCTTCAGGCAGATTGACAGTCACCGCCGGCTTGACCACATACCAGGAATTGATAACCATGAACAGAATGATTACCAGTATGATATCCGCCAACGGCACGGCTGAGATAATCCCTCTGGAATAACGCAAACGGGACCTGTATCTGCGCTTGATGAAGCTGAGCTGGTCATAAATGGTCATGTCATCCCTTTCATGCATCAGGCTTGATTCCCGCTCGTTCTGATTGTCGTGTGAGGAATCCGAAAATATCCACGGCGGCCCGCTCCATATCCAGCATTATGGATTCCACGCGGCTGACCAGGAAGTTGTATGCAACGTAAACTGGTATTGCCACTGCCAGTCCCGCGCCGGTGCTGATCAACGCTTCCCACATGCCACCAGCCACATCTCCGGCATGAATAAGCGGCGCATTCTCCTGGAAGACGATGAAGATGTTGATCATTCCCAGAATAGTCCCTAGTAAACCCACAAGCGGCGCGATCTGGGCAATGGTGGCCAGAACGGGCAGATTTCTTTCAAGTCGAGGGACTTCGGAAAGACCGGCTTCCTGGATGGTTCTCTGCAATTCGTCAGGTCGATTGTCCTGTTTCAATATTGCAGCCCGAACGATGTGAGCCACCGGTCCGGGTGTCTCTTCGCAGATGCTTACGGCTTCCACCACGTTACGCCGCTTCAAGACGTTATATATACCCTCCATGAAATCGTCTGAATTGATCTGCGCCCTGTGCAGGTGGAACAAGCGCTCCAGAAAAACCGCCATGGCGGTCACGCTTGCCGCCATAATTATCCACATTATAGGGCCGCCTTTCTGCATGAGTTCAAACATGATTAAATCCTTTCATTTATCCACGGCGTTATACAGCCTGTATAATTCAATAAATCTGAAATGAGAAATGCCGGAACCGACACATTGGTCATTACCGGGTTGGTGTTGCATTTCACTGTAATGTTGCCTCGTTGTCCCTTCTGATATTTTCAATCCTACGTTCTGCATCCGAGCCGGCTGGAACGCCGGCATCCACGACTCTTTGCAGGATGTTAGCCGCCTCGAGCCATTGACCATTGGATTCCTTTATGGAGGCGGCTCCGAAAGCGGCGCGGGTGAACCATACGGTGCAGTCCGGCCCCTTGGACCGGGGCTCATCCATGTAAGTGTACACCACATCCATATACCGCTCCATGGCTTCTTCCATACGTCCCTGTTTTTCCTTGCATCGTCCTATTTTGAATTCAGCCTGTAATTTCAGGCATTCCGACGCGGTTGGGCTTTCCAGTACCGCTTTATAGGATACAATAGCTTCCTCGTAACGCGCCGGATCTTCGCTTCCGAGTATGAACTGACAATCGCCGCGTCGCCCGTATGCCGGATCGGCAAGAGGGTGTCCGGAATATTTTTTTGTTATTTCTTCAAAGGCCAGTATGGCTCCAGCGAATTCCCCAAGATGGCTCAGGGCGTCACCCTGAGCAAATCTCACCTCCGGAATCTTAGGGCTTTCCGGATACTCACGCGCGAGGCGGTTGAAGTGTTCAATCGCGCGCAGATATTCCTGCTGCTCCATGGCTGAACGCCCGGCCCAATATAGAGCTTCTACTGCCATTGTTGTGCCCGGCCTCTGATCTATCAACTCCATGAACCGGTTTTCCGCAACTGAATATTCCCCTTTATTATAATGATATTCGGCCAGCCAGAAAAAGACATCGGCGGCCCATATCGAATCCGGAAATCGTTCTATGAACTCGCGGCATACCTCCAATGCATGCTCACTTCGGCCGAGAAGGTAATGGCACCATCCCCTCATGTAGAATGCCTGTTCTGCAATCTCGTATTCGGAATAATCTTGAACAATCCTCTCAAAGTCGTCGAGCGCATCCGAAAAGCGGCCCTGACGGTACAGAATGAGCCCGCGCCGATGCAGAGCCTGCATGTAAACATCGTCTTGCGGATATCTCTCCATTACACGGTCATAAGCTGTAATGGCGCGATCCCACTGCCCAAGTTCCTCCTTCAGCAGGCCGATTCTGAGCGCTGCCATTCCTGAGTACGGGCTTTCCGGATAGGCGTTTTGAATGGCTTGAAACTCCTTGACTGCGTTTTCCACCTCGCGAAGGCGCGCCAGGCATTCAGCAGCCTGATATAAGGCGCGAGGTACAAGTACGCTTCCGGGAAAGACCTGGTTCAAACGCAGGTATTCCTCCCTTGCTCTGCGGAACTGCCGGTTGTTGAACAGGGCGTCCCCCACCTTGAACAACGCTTGCTGTTTCTCTTCATCATCCGGATGCAATTGATAAGCCTTTTCAAACAGTGCGGCCGCCTCACTGTAACGTTGAAGCCCGAGCAAACTCCAACCGCGCCCCAGCAAGGCCTGTGCCCTGCCATCCCGGTCTTCAAAGGCGTCAAGATAATGCTGAAACTCCTCAGCAGCCTGTTCGTATGAACCCCTTTCCAGAAGAATCTCAGCTATCTCAAGTTGTGCCGGTGCTGATACCTGATGCCCCGGCACATCACGGATTATGGTCTTCAGTAAATTCAGCGCG
>SLRP01000040.1 GCA_007130845.1 Kiritimatiellia bacterium
ATAAAAGGAAGCAGGATAACGATATGAATACAGCCTTAAATAACCACCCGCAGCTTGAGGCAGCAGGCATTTTAAATACTGCTTTCACTGGCTTGTTACCATACCACACTCACAAATTACGTCAATCCTAAATGTTTTACCGTGTTGGAAATCGATAATCTGTTGAATGTCGATTCACCAATGAGCAGGCAATTCAAGGGCTGACGGAACAACTCGACTTGTTCAACCTGTCTTCCAGAGCGGAAATCCGGTCTTTCAGCTACGGGATGCGGGCAATATGCGCATGTTTCTTTCTGGCATCCCTGTGCGGCATGGCGGGGGCATAAGGGGCAGAGAAATAGTGCTCTGTTGTCCGGCGCCATGCCGGGGTATCTTCGAGCAAATCATACGGCCACCCCCAGTGTAGCACAGCTTCAAATCCGACCTGGCAAGGTGCGAAGACCATCAGAATTCCGGCCGAATTCTTTGGGAAATGCATGCTCTATTCGATCGGTACGGATCGTTTTACCTTCCGCGTCCAAAATGCAGACAACGGAGTAGCGTTTATGGTAGTCTATTCCAACATAATACATGGCGGTTACCTCCGGTTGCTTGGCGGGCCACCATGGCCGCGCCTGCTCAACTTGATGGGTAGAATACTACCGCATCTTCGGAGCTCTAACCGCCTTTCATGCTATCCGACCCCTTTCAGACAGGGCGACAAGGGGTCAGCCAGCACCCATTGGTTGGGGTCCCTATCGTTGTCGTTTTCGTAATCGTAATCGCCTCACACAACCGTTTCGTTACCGCTTCACTGACAACGGCCGATTGCCGATACCAACAAGTTATTAAGGAGTTTTTTCCTATCCTTGCGCTTTCAGGGGGCGTGTTTATCCAGGGTGGTTCAAGACTATTAAAGTCATTCTGTTAATATGTTCGCACCGACCCTTTGTCGATCCGACCTGTCTTAAAGGATAGCCGGCCCAGCCAATCGTACCAGTCTGCCATGCCGTCTCCGGTACGGGCGGAAACTTCCATTATCCGCGCACCGGGAGCAACCTTCTTTATATTTTCAAGGGCCTGATCACGGTCATAGCCAACAGATTCTGCAAGATCCATTTTATTGACTATTACCGCGGCCGCGCCGTGAAAGATAACCGGATATTTAAGAGGTTTATCCTCCCCCTCCGTCACCGCCATGATTACAACTCTGGCTTCCTCCCCAAGATCAAATGAAGCCGGACAAACCAGGTTGCCGACGTTCTCAATAAACAGGAGTTCCAGATCATCAAGATTCAATTTCTCCAGGGCATGATGAACCATATGCGCGTCCAGGTGACAGGCAGTGCCGGTGCTGACCTGAATCGCAGGCGCACCCTTGTCCCGTATGCGCCGGGCATCGTTGTCAGTTGCAAGATCGCCCACTATGATTCCCATCCGGTAACGGTTTCCGGCTTCGTCAAGTGTGCGCTCTATCAATGATGTCTTGCCGGATCCCGGCGAGGACATCAGGTTTACTGAGGAGATCCTCCGCGCCATGAACATTCCCCTATTGCGTTCAGCAAGACGGTCATTCCTGGAAAAAATGGACCGGCGCACCTCCACCTCACGCTGTTCATCTTTCGGGTGCGTGTGATGGTGATGGCTGTGATCATTACCGCCGCCATGATCGTGTTCATGATCAGCCACAATTGAACATCCACAATGATCGCACATCAGACTACCTCCAGTGATATCAGGTTCATTTCCTTTCCACGGCTAAGTTCAGAGGAGATCTCACCGCACCGGCGGCATGAATAATCATAGTTGATGACCTCAAACTCCATGCCGCAAGACGCGCACTCGCAGGCCGGTTTTACAAGGTCGATATTGATGCGAGCCCCTTCCGCAGGGGTGTCTTCCATTATCGTTTCGAGTGCAAACTGCAGGGCTTCAGGAACTACACCCGACAATTCCCCTACACGCATACGCATTGAAAGCACTCGTTCAGCTTTCTGACGCCCGGCTTCTTCCAGCACAATATCCAATGTCTGCATGGCCAGTCCTAGTTCGTGCATGGTCGTCTCCGTGTTCCGTATGGCACATCGCTAGTACGAGAGTACACCTGACCAACTTCCGGTTAAATAGGTTGAAGTAATGATTTTCTTATCGGTTTATCCATTAGGCAATAAACCCTGGGTTTATCGTCCGCTGTCGCGCATTGAGGAAAGGTTGGACAACAGGTTTTCGCGCCGTTTCATTTCAGCAGTCGAGCGGCCTTTTTCGGCAAGGGCGCCCGTTGGACAGGCCTGCACGCATTTGCCGCATGTCGTGCAGGTCGGAGAGTCGCCCCATTGCTGGTTTAAATCGGTGATCATGAAAGATCTGATTCCTCTGCCCATGACATTCCAAGTGCGAGCGCCTTCAACCTCTTCGCATGCCCGGAGACATCTGGTGCACAATACACAACGGTTGGGATCGTACAGGAACCGTTCATGTGTGGCATCAACCCCGTATTTTGGAAACCGATATGGATACCGGACATTTGTAACCCCCAGCTGCTGGGCAAGATCCTGCAATTCGCAGTTTCCTGACGCCACGCAGAAGGCACAGATATGATTGCGCTCTGCGAACAGCAGTTCGAGTATCATACGCCGATAATCGGCCAGTTTGGGCGAATCGGTCGTTATCTCCATGCCCTCGGTAACGCGCGTTACACAGGAGGACAGCAGACGGGGAACGCCACGGACCTCAACCAGACACAGCCTGCATGCCCCGACTCCTGACAAACCTTCAAGAAAGCAGAGAGTGGGTATGAACTCGTCATGCTCACGAGCGGTCTCCAGAATGGTCTGCCCCTCCCGCGCGGTCAGTTTCCGTCCGTTTATGGTTATGTTGACTTCATTATTCATGTAAAGCCTCCTTCATTGCCGGAGCGCTTACTGCGCACTGCTCCTTGACGTCGCAGCGCAGGCAGCGTCTGCTTTCCTGCAATGCTTTTTCCGCATCGAAACCGAGCATGACTTCATCAAAATTACTGTGCCTTTCCCCTACCTTGAGTACAGGCGACACATTCCTTTCGCCGCCTTCAGGTTCGGCCGGGACCGTATTTTGATAGGTAAATGTGCCCAGAACTTCATCCAGATGATCCTCCCCTGTGAGAACCTGGTCGATCGCGCGCGCAGCCGCTTTCCCGGTCGCCATTGTTGAGGAGACATTGGAGGCTCCTGTAACCAGGTCGCCTCCGGCATAGACCCCTTTCAGGTTGCTCTCATACGTGGCGGAATTCACCGCCGCCGTA
>SLRP01000050.1 GCA_007130845.1 Kiritimatiellia bacterium
GCGCTTGTTTCAATAATGACTGCCAATAATGAAACCGGAGTCATTTTTCCTGTGGAAACCCTCGCCGAATACCGGGATTCGGATGTGCTGTTTCATAGTGACGCAGTTCAGGCGGCTGGGAAAATAGACATTGGATTGGAGAAAATGCCGGTTGATTTTATTACGCTGTCCGCGCACAAGCTTCACGGTCCAAAGGGGATTGGTGCGTTGTTTGCTCGTGATGCGTATTCGTTCCCTCCGTTTATCATCGGAGGAGATCAGGAACGAGGCAGGCGGGGGGGCACTGAGAATGTTGCCGGTATTGTCGGTTTCGGCGCCGCGGCGGCCCTGGTCCCGGACCGTATCAATGACGCGTCCCTTCATATGAGATCGTTGCGAGGCCGTCTGGAGTCCGGATTGCACGGATTGGGGACTGATATTGAAATTGTGGCGGAGGCTTCGGGCCGTCTTCCAAATACGGTCTGCGCTGTTTTCAGGGAAATGGATGCCGAGGCAATATTGACCATGCTGGATATGGAGAATATCTGCGTGTCCTCGGGAAGTGCATGCCAGTCCGGATCGTCCGAAGCATCTCCTGTTCTCAAGGTCATGGGTTATTCAACAAAAGAGGCATTGAGAGCTATACGGTTCAGCTTCAATAGATATAACGATACGGATGAAGTGGAAACACTTTTGGAGAAACTTGACTTGATCATCCGGAGGGCCAGGAAGTTCTCAAGTGCTTGACAGCAGATATTCGTCTGATATTGTTCCTCGATTCCTGAACACATCAAGTCCACATTCATGAGGGGAAGTTTCAATGACCGCTAAACGAGCGAGCAAAAAATACGTCTTTTTTTACGGATTCGGAAAGAAGAATACAGAAGGGGGGATGCAGGACCGTGCTGTCCTGGGTGGCAAGGGTGCAAACCTGGCCGAGATGGCGAATGCCGGATTGCCCGTGCCTCCGGGGTTCACCGTTTCCACCGAGGCCTGCGCTTACTACAGCAGGCATGATCACAAATATCCGCCCGGACTCATGGATCAGGTAAAGGCTCAGCTTTCCAAACTGGAAAAATTCATGGGCAAGAAGCTGGGCGATACCAAGGATCCGTTACTGGTCTCCGTTCGTTCAGGGGCAGCCGCGTCCATGCCCGGCATGATGGATACCGTTCTGAACCTTGGACTTAACGACAAGTCAATTCACGGATTCATAAAGCAGACGGGAAATGAACGTACCGGCTGGGATTGTTACCGGCGATTCATAGACATGTTCGGCGGGGTCGTAATGGGCCCGTCTACAGGCTTGTCGCACGAGCATTTTGAGCACGAATTGGATAGAATAAAGAAGAAATACGGCGCAAAAGAAGACACCGATTTGACCGCTTCCCAGCTCAAGGAAGTAGTGGATGCATACAAGAAGGTTTATCAGAAGAAGGTCAAGAAGGCCTTTCCCCAGGATCCGATGCAGCAGCTGGACGCATGCATCAGGGCCGTTTTTGGTTCATGGGACGCTCCCCGCGCAGTCAAGTACCGCCAGATAAACAAGATAACGGGCCTTCTTGGAACGGCTGTCAACGTGTGCACCATGGTATTCGGCAACATGGGCGAGGATTCCGGTACGGGAGTCGCTTTCACCCGTGACGGTTCAACCGGTGAAGCAAAGCCTATGGGGGAATATCTGATCAATTCACAGGGTGAGGATGTTGTGGCTGGAATTCGAACCCCGAAGAACCTGCATGATATGCCCAAGGAATCCAACCCAGTATGGAAAAAATCCTATGACGCGCTGTATAAGATTATGAGACAGCTTGAGCTTCATTACAAATACCCCCAGGACGTGGAGTTCACAGTTGAGCGTGGGAAGCTTTGGATGCTTCAGACTCGTAACGCAAAGCGTACCGGCATAGCCGGAGTCCGGTGGGCTGTGGAAATGGCAACAGGCAAGGATGTTGTCACGGGTAAATCCCAGGATAAGATACTGACACAAAAAGATGCGTTGACTACGGTTACCGGCAGTGATCTTGAACAGCTTCTGTTTCCCATCTTCGATCTTACAGAGGAGAAAAAGGCAAGGACCTTGTGTAGCGGTCTGCCTGCCGGGCCAGGCGCGGCTGTTGGTCAGATCGTTTTTTCCGCCAACGAAGCTGAAAAAATCGTCAAGAAGGATGCTGGCGCAAAGGTCATCCTTGTGCGCCACGAAACCAGCCCGGAAGACGTCGGAGGCATGTGGGCCGCAAAAGGAATTCTAACAACAACGGGAGGCATGACGTCGCATGCTGCCGTCGTGGCCCGCGGCTGGGGGAAATGCTGTATCTGCGGCGCCAGTTCGCTTGAAATTGATTACAAGAACGGCACGGTCCGATCTGACGGAGTCGAGCTTAAACAGGGTGACTGGATCAGCCTGAACGGTTCGCAGGGCGTAGCCTATATCGGCGAGCTTCCTACACAGTCAAGTCCGGTTGTGGATGCAATTGTCAACCGCGACAAGAAGGCGATAAAACACCATTTCTACAAGATGTATCAACAGATTTCCCAGTGGTCGGACCAGTATCGGAAAATCAAGGTCCGTACCAATGCCGATGCCCCCAATGATGCCGCCGCGGCGCGTGCCTTCGGTGCGGAGGGAATAGGGCTTACCCGGACGGAACATATGTTTTTCGAGGGCGACCGAATCTGGGCGATACGTGAATTCATATTGGCTGATTCGCGTTCCGCCAGGGAAAAGGCGCTTGCCAAGCTGCTTCCTTATCAGCGTAAGGACTTCGAGGGTATTTTCACGGCTATGAAGGGCTTGCCTGTGACCGTAAGGTTGCTTGATCCGCCGCTTCATGAGTTCGTGCCGCACAGTCAAACCGACCAGGAGGAAATGGCAAAACAACTGGGCGTGCCTAGAGAACTGGTTTCAACCCGCGTACAGCAGCTGCATGAATTCAACCCCATGCTGGGCCATCGCGGATGCCGGCTTTCAATAACTTACCCCGAACTTTGCGTGATGCAGACTACTGCCATAATTGAAGCGGCCTGCAATGTGGAAAAACGCAAGAAAATCAAGGCCATCCCCGAAATTATGATTCCATTGATAGGGTCACGCACAGAATTTGATTTTCTTGACAAGGTTATACGCCGCGTTGCGGATAAGATAATCAAAGAGCGTAAGTCCAAGCTGAAATATCTGGTTGGCACCATGATAGAAATACCGCGGGCGGCCTTGACCGCGGACGAAATTGCCGAAAAAGCGGAATTCTTCAGTTTCGGGACAAACGAC
>SLRP01000177.1 GCA_007130845.1 Kiritimatiellia bacterium
CGGATGCCATGGAAATAATACGAATAGGCGTTATTGGAGCCGGAAGCAATACAAGGTTGCATCACATTCCCAGGCTGAAAGAGCAGAAGGGCGTGGAGATTTCAGGTGTGGTTAACCGTTCAGCGGCGTCCTCGGAGCGGGTTGCGAAGGAATTCAATATTCCGCGCATCTATAACCATTGGCGTGAAGCCGTGGAAGATGATGAAACGAACGCCATTGTCATTGGGACATGGCCATACCTGCATGCGCCGGCAGCCATTGCCGCTCTGGAAGCTGGAAAGCATGTAATGACCGAAGCCCGCATGGCCTGTGACGCCGATGAGGCCCGGGCGATGCTGCAAGTTGCCAGTGAATGCCCCGATCTGGTTGCCCAGGTGGTTCCTGCGCCTTTCAGCCTTGGAGTAGACAGTACGATTCAGCGGTTAATATCGGAAGGATACCTGGGTGAAATACTTGTCATAGAACATCATGGACCCAGCCCGGGACATGTGGATCGCGATGCGCCGATGCATTGGCGAAAGGACAGGGATCTCAACGGTTTGAATATAATGATGCTGGGGATCGTGTATGAGATGATTATGCGCTGGGTCGGCGAGGCGAAGCGGGTTATTGCCAAGGGCAGGGTTATTGTAAAGATGAGGCGGGACGAAAACGGCGGGATGAAACCGGTCCACGTGCCTGATCATATTGATGTAACAGCCGACATGGCGTGCGGAGCTCAACTGCATCTTCAGCAGAGCGAGGCCATGCCGCATTTAGCGGGCGGGGGGACATATCTTTTCGGCTCGGAAGGAGTTTTGCGCTTTCATGATGGCAGGCTGTATGGGGCCGGCAGGCAGGACAGTGAGCTGGTCGAGATTGACATACCTGCATCCGAAAGAGGCGGATGGAGAGTGGAAGAGGAATTCATAAATGCGATCAGGGGGCTTGAACCGATTCGTTATACCACCTTCGAGGATGGTTTAAAATACATGGAGTTCACTGAAGCCGTGTCGCGCAGTATTGCTTCCGGCCGGGAGATTGTGCTGCCTTTGAATGTGAGTGCGTAGCCCGCTCATGCCGATACGGCAGTTCATGCTGACGGTGTGCCGGATGGATTGTCTTCGTCCGCTGATTTTAACAGGCGGTCGATTATTATGAACGCCAGGGCGGCGCGTTCATTGCGCGGCATTTCAGTCTCCAGTCGGCTGATTTCGCTTTGAATCCGGGGAGAAGTTTCAGGGTCTTCATAGGCCAGGTTCTGGGCGGCCTTCAGCTGGCTTTGATTAAAACAGTAGACGGATTCTCCGCCCATGAGTTCTATCGGTTGAATTGCCATAAATAAATATCCCGCTCTGAACGATTATCAGGCTTGAAAGCTGGACCCGCAACCGCAGGTCTTGAAAGCCTTGGGACTTATGAACCTGAACCCGGACTTTACCAGATCGTTGGAATAGTCGATCTGAAGCCCTTCAAGAAACATGCTGCTTCCGGCATCGGCTACCACACGCAGATCCCCGTCCTCATGCAGGGTTTCATCTCCGTCGGATAGTGTGCTGTCTATGCTCGCGTTATACGTCATTCCCGAGCATCCGCCCGGAACCACGGAAATTCTCAGAAAATATTCACGCCCCACATTAAGCTTGATCAGCTCCTGTTTAGCCTTCTCTGTGACGATAATACTCATCTTTTCAGTCCTTTGAACATTTTCCCATACAATGGATATAAAGGTCCGCTTGTTGAACCTTCGCACGTTAATACAGGGTTTGGTGCATGTCAAGAAGTCGGCCTTTTATTAATTAACCCGCTCAGTTTTGGCCGCTTCTGGTCATCAGGTATCCCGGCATGGGCCTGTCCCTGAAGAAGGATATGTAGGTGTTGCGGTACCGGTTCATGGGTTGGTTGACCGTTATTGTGCGAATCGTATCTCCCTGCGCGTCTTTAAGGACGATGTCGTAGGAGTCGATATCGCCCTGTATGGGCACCCTTGCCACCTGTAAACGGCGCGGAAGGGTTTCCCATCTCCGGTTATCCGGACGCTCCAGCAAACCGAACAGAACAAGGCGGACCAGGTCTCCTGCTATATGATCACTGCCGGATTCAACGCCGGCGGCTATCGATTCCTTGACTACGAATCTTCCGGCTGTCTTGGCTGCGCTAAGGGCGGCCCGCGCATCTTCGGATTTTCTTGCCAGCGCCGTGGTGTCAGAAAGCGTGTAGCTCCGGCCAAGATATTGTCCTCCGGAATGGATTTCAGCATATGTGTGACCGGTTCCTTCTGAATAACGGAGAGGACGAGCCGACCTGCCCAGCTGAATGAATACAACAAGTTCCCGGTCCCAGTATTCTATCGGCTCCTGGGGGTTGACCTCCTGCTCATCATGATTACCGGCATCTGCATCCTCATTGTCTTCCTTTCCGTTGCCGGTTCGGGGTTTCGCCTTCGCAAGTCTGCCTGTCCTGGGATCAATATTCACGGATGTCACCTGTTCGTCCACGAGGCGGTATTGCATTTCGGAGTTTGCCGTGTCGCCGGTCAATTCGAGTATGAGGGCTGATAGATATCGGGAATAAGGTTCATCGGGGTATTTTCTGCGGCTATCCTCGGACAGGGAATGAATTATCCGGCGTGCTTCGACTCCTGTGTCATTCCATCTTCCGGAAGCAATGTGGTTCTTAGCCGTGTAGGCATGCAGAAGGGTACGCTCATATGGATAGCCGACAAAGTCCTGTATGTTGTCGTTGATTACAAGACTGCCCGCGCCCCGGCTTAGACTGTACGTTTCGAGTTCGCGAAGCCGTTCATATGCGGCTATGAAGTCATCCGTGCTTTCATCATATTCGCCCTGCATCTGCCGCACCATTCCCCGTTCCATGAGAAAAAGCACGCGGTTCCGCTCCGGAATGGTCTCCTCGGATGAAAGGAGATCCTCGGCGCGGTCGAATTGGCCTGAATAAAAGTTGTGCCGTGCCGAATTAAGCGATTGTGTAGCGCATCCGGATGCGAGAAGGGCGCACAGCAGGATCGCTGAACATGCGCCGAGCTTGCTGATTGAGCTCGACCTGGATGGATGCATTTTACCACCCGATCAATGGTTGACGTCCCTCGCGGGCGAATTCCCGCTCAGTGGTATAGGCCAGCAGTCCGGTTTCGAGATCGGTTATTTCAAGCGTCAGCTTGTAATAGTTCCGGACTGTCTTGGACACGCGGACCTGCCGGGGGGTTCGATCCCTCATCTCGGTCAGAGATCCCGA
>SLRP01000248.1 GCA_007130845.1 Kiritimatiellia bacterium
CTCCAGCATCCCGACCGCATCTCGGTTGGCCAGATTCTCATCATACCGCCCGGTCCGGACGCTCCGGTTCCGTATGAGGTTAGACCGGGGGATACGTTGAGCGTTATTGCCGGACGACACGGAATGACCACGGTCGAACTCGCCGAATACAACGACCTGAGAAATCCGGACTCATTGAGGGCCGGTCAAGTCATCCATGTGCCGGCCAGGGCGGCGCTGCAGATTTCCCCTCTGCCTCAGGACATTAAACAAGCGCTTGACCGTATCAGGGTAAGACAGGGATGGCAGGTGATAGTAATACACCACAGCGGCGTCAACCGCGGCAATATGGCCGGCATGGACAGTTTTCACAGGGAACAGCGCCGGATGAAAAATGGACTGGCATATCATTTCGTCATAGGAAACGGCAGGGGCATGGGCGATGGGGAAATTGGAATCACGCCCAGATGGAGAAACCAGATCGAGGGTGGACACCTGGCCAGCCACGCACAGAACCAGTACAGCATAGGAATATGCCTCGTGGGGAATTTCGATGTCGACCGGCCGTCCTCAAGGCAGATGGAAAGCCTGCGCGCCTTGGTACAGTACCTCCAGGGGCGAACCGGTATAGGCTCGCCAGGAGTTCGCACGCACAGGCAGGTCAATCCAAGACCTACACAATGTCCGGGGCGTAATTTTCCGGCTGCTGAATTTGTGGCGGGGCTGTAATCGATTAAACACCCCGCAGGCATAGGAATGGGAATACAGACGTTAATCGATAGACTGTTTTCCCTGAATTTGAAGATCAGGAAACAAAAGCGTTACCGCCGCATCAACATAACCGCCCAATATCGCCTTTGCATTTCATTGATAGACCGATAGTATGTTGCCTAATCATTACGGAGGTTCCATGATCAAGCTGCGAAAGCTTACCCCGGAAGAAGAGCTCCGGTATTTGATGGAAATACACGGGAAGGATAATTATTCGAAATTATTCGAGATACTTATCAAGCATTTCGAGGTCCTGCAGAACCGGGCTCAACTGTTGTTGAGCCTAGTTGCCATTACACTTACCATCACGGGATTTTCAGGACCGCAGATCGCCTCATCAGGCCCGATGGCGAAATGGTTTCTCGCATTCGGTCTATCCATGGTTCTTGCGGCCTCGTTGCTGCTTGTCATGGGCCCGCTTCAGCTCAGATGGGGCACCAGATTGAAAGCCGATACAATCGAAAAATCCGTCGTCTCTCTTATAGAACGGCGGAACGCGCGCTCATTGAAGTATCATGTATCCTCGGCAATCCTGGTGGTAGGATTGGCGGGATATGTGGGAAGCCTGCTGATGTATCTGATAGGATTATGATTATGAAGAACTTCCTTACCGTATTATATTCAACATTGCGGATGGCGGGATATGCTTTTGGCGTGGGCGGATTGGTGCTGATTCTGATGGCAAGGCGATCCGAAGGCCTTGGCACAGGCGTAGCACAGGCAGGATTCATCCTCCTTGTGGCCATGTTTGTATGTTTTACCGTGTCATACGCCGTATATTTCATGAGAAAATAGAATAAATTCGCAGAGCAGGGTTGACATAATTCCCCTGCTTGGCTATCTTTCGGCCCTCATTACCGGAAAACTCAGGATTGGAATGAAAACCACACTAGTCAAAGAAAACGAAGTAAAGCGCAACTGGCACCTTGTAGACGCCGCGGACCAGCCTGTAGGAAGGCTGGCTGTCCGAATTGCCCTGATTCTACGAGGCAAAGATAAACCGACTTTTGCACCCCATATCGATCAGGGCGACTTTGTCGTAGTCATAAACGCCGAAAAAGTGAAGTTGACAGGGGCAAAGGAAAGCCAGAAAATATACAAGCATTATACCGGATATGCCGGGGGTCTTCGGGAATTCTCGGCCTCGCGCATACGTGAGAAAAAGCCGGCCAGGATCATCACCCAGGCTGTTCACGGAATGGTGCCAAAAACAAAACAGGGCCGACAGATGATGCGGCGTTTGCGGGTATATGCGGGGACCGAACATCCGCACCAAGCGCAAAAACCGGATCCAGTATCGCTCTGACAGGAATTACAAGGATATGGCCATACAGACAAGAATAGCTGAACACATAGCCACCGGCCGACGGAAAACCGCGGTGGCAAGGGTACGTCTTGCCCTCGGCGTGGGGAAACTCATTGTTAACGGCCGCGAAGTTAATGAATATTTCCAGAGTGAAGCCTTGGCCAGCTATATCAAACAGCCCTTTCAGATCGCCGATGCCGTAAAGAGGTACGACGTGATCGCAAACCTGCAGGGCGGCGGTAAATCCAGTCAGGCAGGCGCCCTGCGGCACGGAATATCCAGAGCCCTCGTAAATGCCGACCCTTCACTGAAATCCGCCCTGAAAGAGGGGGGATGCCTTACGCGCGATCCGCGCATGAAGGAGCGCAAAAAAACCGGACAGCCCGGGGCGCGCAAACGCTTCCAGTTTTCCAAGCGCTGATCTGCCACTTTTTGTTTGTTGTCGACCCCGGATGTAATTGGCGTTCGGGGTCTTTTTTTGTAAGCTGTTGATCATGAAAAATGCGGTTACAGATGAAATAACTCTTCCTGTCGGATTCAGAGCGGCAGGGGTCAGGGCCGGTATCAAGAAACGGGGCGCCAGGGACATGTCCCTTATCGTCTCTGATGTGCCTGCGCATGTGGCAGGCACATTCACAACAAGCAAGGTCCAGGCCGCGCCAGTAACCCTCTGCCGTGAACGTTTAAAAGGGGGAACAGCACGCGCAATCGTCGTAAACAGCGGAAATGCCAATGCGTGTACAGGGCCTGAAGGCCGGAAAGATGCGGAACAGATGGGCCGCTTCACGGCCGATGCCCTCAAAGTTGAGGAAAACACGGTTTTCGTATGTTCCACCGGGCATATAGGAGTAAGACTACCCATGGATATAATCGGGCGGGGCATTGAAGAATTGGCCGGACAATTGTCTCCGAACGGCGGAGAAGAGGCCGCGGAAGGCATAATGACAACCGATGTCAGACCCAAATACCGGACAGTGCGGCTTGAAATTGACGGAAAAGCCGTAACGGTATCCGGCATGGCAAAAGGCGCCGGCATGATCGAACCCAACATGGCTACCATGCTCTGCTTCATGATGACGGACGCGGAAGTCGATCCGGACGCCCTGCAGTCGGTTTTGAACAGATCCGTGGATTTGAGCTTCAACAGAATAACTGTGGACGGTGACGAAAGC
>SLRP01000145.1 GCA_007130845.1 Kiritimatiellia bacterium
ACAGCGAACGGGTTGAACATTGCCGTGGCGGCGCTTAATACAGCCATTGGAGCTGATTTGGCAACCGTGGAAAATATTGTTGAACCGAATCAACAGACAGCTCCCCATCCGCCTGAAACGGATATGGATGCGGTGGAGCAACATCCGGAATGGCATGTTGCCGTGTCGGAAACCCGGCTTGGCAAGACAGGTGTCCGCCGTGCACGCCGGGAATATTCCCCCACCATAAGCGCTTTCGGGAAAATGGATTGGGACAGCAGTGTCGCCAGCGACTTTGAACGGAGCTATATAGCCGGTATAGCGGTTAAATGGGAACTGTTCGACGGTTTTCACCGGTCACAGACAATAGTCGAGGCCAAGGCACGCCATAAAGAATCGCTGGCTGAAATGCAGGAAACGCTAAATCAGTTGCGGCTTGCCCTGTACGAGGCTCATATGCTGGCGAACGATGCAAGGGAACGCATTGCCGTAACACGGCGCTCCGTGGATCACGCCGGGGAAGCCCTGAGAATCACACGGGAAAGATACGAACAGGGAGCAGCCGATATCTCCGAACTCCTCAATGCACAGGTCGGGATGACATCGAGCCGCGTGCGCAACGCTGTAATCCATTACGACTATCTTACCGCCCTTGCCAACATTCAAAGGGCCAGGGGTGAACTTGTTGAGAAGTACGAACTGACAGAAAAACAGGAAACAATGCGATGAAAGACAAACTGCATCAAAAAGCATTTCGCATGGCGGGCGCGGCATGGAAGCCCCTTGCTGGAATTGCCGTCCTTATCGCCCTGATCATGTGGACGACCGGCGTCTTCAAGGAAAAAACAGAACCTGCAGTTTTAAACTATCAGCCGGGATTCGAGCTCCCGGCGGACGCTGAATCCTTTACCGTGCAATCCGCTCCAGCTCAACGGCGCATTGATGTAATGGGCACGGTAAGATCAGAGGAAACAGTCCGCATCAACGCCCGCTTGAAAGCCCATGTAAATGAAGTGTTTGTGAACGCCGGAGATATCGTAGCGATGGGGGATCCGCTTCTCACTCTGGACGACCGCGACCTTCGGGAACAACTGGCCTCTGCTGAAGCCGGCTATCACAGAGCGAAAAGAGAACACGAACGAACCCAGCTCCTGTTCAAACAGGATGCAGCCACCGACCAGGCAATGGTATCCGCGGAACAACAGTATAAATCCGCGCTGGCCCAACTCAAACAGGCCGGAATCATGCTGACTTACTCTCAATTGAATTCCCCAATGGACGGTGTAGTAATAGACCGGTTCATAGATGAAGGGGAACTGGCGAATCCCGGCCGTGTCCTTGTCTCGATTTATAATCCGGCACGCATGCGTCTGGAAACACCGGTCCCGGTCCGACTCATGGACCTGCTCCATCTGCATACGGAGGTTACGGTAGAACTGGAACATCCGGAAAGAATCTATACCGGCCGCGTAACTGAAATCGTCGGAGAAATAGACCCTTCAAGCCGAACACAGCATGTAAAGATACAACTGGAAGATGCAGAAAGAGTTCGGCCAGGCACATTCGGAAGGCTGATCCTGAAAACCGGGCCGCGCGAAGGGATATACATACCATTGTCCGCCGTATACAGGGCAGGACAGCTCGAGATGGTTCAGGTGGTATATAACGGGCGCGTACTCCAGCGCCTGGTTAAAACCGGCCGGGAGGAAAACGGACAGGTTGAAATTCTATCCGGACTGGAACACGGAGAGATAATCCTGATCAACCCGGTAATGGAGGGCTGATATCGTGAAGGAAGACCGTCCGTTCACAAGCAGGATAGTGCAGATTTTTCTCCAGGGAAACCTGGCGTTCATGTTCATAGCCATGAGCCTCGCCGCTGGCGCGGCGGCGCTGTACCTGACACCCAGGGAGGAGGAACCTCAGATTGTGGTGCCGGCGGCGGATGTATTCGTGAAATATCCCGGCGGCAGCGCTGAAGAGGTTGAACAGCTAGTCTCATCCCGCCTCGAAAAAATGCTCTACCAGATTGATGGAGTGGAATACGTTTACTCGATGTCCCGGCCGGGGATGTCCGTGGTTACCGTTCGATTCTATGTGGGTGAAGATCGTGAAGAAAGCTTGATAAAGCTATACAACACGGTTTTCTCAAATATAGACCAGGTCACTCCGGGAATAACTGAGTGGGTTGTTAAGCCGATAGAAATTGACGACGTTCCCATTGTAACAGCCGCGCTATACAGCAATCGGTACGGCACCCACGAGCTCTACCGTGTGGCAGAAGAGGCCATGGACCATCTTCAGAAAATTCCAGACAGCGCCAGGATCACAATCCACGGCGGAGAACGGCGCGTACTTCATGTTTACCTGGATAACGAAAAGTTAATTTCGCACGGCCTGTCGGCCATGGAAGTCATCAGATCTCTTAAAGCATCCAATGTTCGAATGGAAAGCGGCGTGTTTGAGCAGGCTGATGAAGTGTTCCGTGTGGAATCCGGACCGTTCCTGAAAGACGCGGACGATGTGCGCCGCCTGATGGTGGGTGAACACGGCGGACGTCCGGTATACATGATGGATATCGCCGACATCCAGGATGGCCCGGACGAGATAAACACATATACCCGTCTGGGATTCGGCGCGGGCAATAATTCAAGTATATCTCACGGAAGTCCATCATATTCAGCGGTAACCCTCGCAGTAGCAAAGAAACCCGGCAGCAATGCAGTTTGGGTGGCTCGAGACGTGGAGTCATATCTTGAAAACTTGAGGGGATCTGTCATTCCCGACGAGGTGAAGGTGCATGTCACGAGAAACCATGGCCGGACCGCCAATGAAAAGGTAAACAATCTCGTGACCAGCCTTGGCCTTGCGATCATTACTGTAATAGGACTGCTGGCGCTGACAATGAGCTGGCGTGAAGGAGTCATCGTAGCCATTGCAATACCTGTTACTTATTCCCTTACCCTCCTCTTCAACTACCTCATGGGGTACACCATCAATCGCGTCACGTTATTCGCTTTGATCCTGACATTGGGGCTGCTGGTGGACGACCCGATCGTCGGGGTGGAAAACATATACCGTCATTTCAAGATGCGGATTCTGCCCGGGAAACAGGCCATTCTTGCCGCCATGGACGAGGTCATGCCGCCGATTGTACTTTCCACCATGGCGGTTATAGCATCGTTTGTGCCTATGTTCTTCATTACGGGAATGATGGGTCCATACATGGCCCCGA
>SLRP01000081.1 GCA_007130845.1 Kiritimatiellia bacterium
ATTTTTTCTCTTATGCATTATTGCGGCACGGTGAAAACCTGTGCCGGGCGGCTGGTCATTGGCGCGGGGAGAATACTATATGCCCGAAATCTTCAAAACAGGTGTTGATATGTCCATGACATATACTGATTCACATCTGCATTTTGATTCCTATGATGAGGCTGGCGATCTGGACAATGTTGTGGGGCGCGCAAGAGACGCAGGGGTTCGGAATATGGTGGCCATAGGGGGAACTCCCGGGTCTAACACTCGTGCTTTATCCATTGCCGGGAGATACGATGGGATATGGGCGGCGGTAGGTTATGATCGCGATGAAGCAGGAGGTCATCCTGATCTTGCAACCCTTGGGAAGCAGGCTATAAGCGAGCAGGTGGTTGCTGTCGGGGAAACCGGCCTAGATTACCATTATTCGGGAGATACCGCTGCTGAACAGAGGAAACTGTTCGCTTCCATGCTGGAAACGGCCGCTGACGCAGGTCTGCCTGTAGTTGTGCACAGCCGTAACGCAGACGAAGACACGCTCTCGTTGCTGCGCGAATTCTCGGAGCATGGACATTCTGAGTGTATGGGAGTCCTTCACTGTTTCACCGGCACGATGGCGTTTGCGGAAGCTCTGCTGGAGATGGGTATGATGATTAGTTTCAGCGGAATCATTACCTTCAAGAAAGCGGACGAACTCAGAAGTATTGCAGCGGCTGTTCCGGAGGACCGAATTCTCATCGAAACCGATGCTCCGTATTTGGCTCCGGTTCCGTATCGCGGCAAACGCAATGAGCCTGCGTTAATCGTTCATGTTGCGGAAGAGCTTGCTAGAGTTCGTCACACCGATCTGCCGCGTATAGCCGATGTCACCACACAAAACGCAATCAGATTATTCGGGCTGGAATAATGGGCTTGTTCATAAATATTTTATTTGAGGATCCTTTCTTTTATATGGCCTGGGTGCTGATAGTGGCATTTTCCATATGCGTTCATGAATGCTCGCATGCTTATTCGGCGCTTCGCCTTGGCGATGACACGGCAGCCCGGCAGGGACATCTGTCTCTTAACCCTTTTGTGCAAATGGGAGGAATGTCACTGCTCATGTTGGTGTTTATCGGGATAGCGTGGGGATCTGTTCCAGTCTCAATAGAGCGATTCCGGCAACGTTGGGCAGGTGCGCTGGTGGCCTTTGCAGGGCCGCTCTCCAATCTTGCGCTCAGTGCGCTGTTTTCCCTTCTTTATATGGCGGTTTATTCATTCGGCGGGGAAAATGCCGGCCGTGAGTTGCTCGTGTTTTTCCGTATAGGGGCCATGGCCAATGGCGTGTTGTTTTTCCTTAATATGCTTCCGGTTCCCATGTTCGACGGCTGGTCGGTTTTTTCTTTTTTCTTCCCGGGTATGCACAGGGTGGGGCCTCAGGCAGGTCAGAACATTTCATTACTGCTGATATTATTGATATTCCTGACCCCGCTTGGGAACATCATCTGGGCTGCAGGCGGAGGCATAGCTCAGTTCATGATGGGGTTCTGGGGATTGTTCCTTGCGGCGGCAGTGTGAATCTTGTTTTGATGTACCGCTCTCCATGCCGCGCCGGTCAGCCTTGCGGGAATATATTTCAATTTGGTGTTTCCGGAATTTCCGGGTGATTTCTGATGGGCATTTGTGATACTTGTCGGTGCCTGAAGAGATTCGCGTGTAAGAACAGGTGTACGAGTACGGGTAGCCATGCCAGTTCTCCTCCAGACTGCGTTCCCACGCTATGAGCATGCGCACAATATCTACGAGCTGATTCTTGCCCGCGACTACAGCCGGTTTACTCTTCGTCTGCTGCCTGATACACTTTCAGGTCCTCGTGGTCGAATGCCGAACTCATCATGAAATACCGTACTCGTACACCTACTCCTACACTTGCTCGTACACACCTACCTCTTCATACATCAGAACAGTAATCAATGGAAAATCCCCCGCAACTCTCGGAAGAACCTTCAATTTCTTGCCTCGATTCATCCCGAATCAGTTCCCGGGCTCGCTTCCTTGAAAATGCTCGCGAATGTAGGCAGTTGCATCTTCAAGAGATGGGAGGATCTTGGTGCAGAACCGGACCATCCACGGGCTGCAGTCCTGAAAAGTGTAGGGGGAGAATGCTACAACGAACTTTCGTAATTCGTGGGACGCGTAGAATACCTCCATGGCAGTGCCTATCGAAGGCTTGCTGTAGTTCACGAGAATGATATCCGCCTCTCTTATATCCTGGAGGTCAAACTCCACTATTTCGTTTGCGCTGTCCACTTCCCGATCCTTGAAGTTTCGGCGCATCGGATCCAGGATTCTGAAGTCCGGTTCAAGCGCCTTCCTGGCTTCCTTTCTCCACGTTCTAGCATGGCCTTCGTGCTCGTCCATGATCGGACCGCACAGATAAATGGTTTTCAATTGGTGATCTCCCGGTTGTTGGCTTGCTTCACTGAATGTCCATTGTGGCGTTATAAACATCGAAATCAATCAAAATTCAATTCGGCGCATCAACGCTTGTACCAAAGACCCGCATATACTACCGTATGCGTTCCATGAGTATTTTTTGGTGTGCTGTATATTGATAAATAAAGGAGTGTTTTGCGCTGGTCGGGTCAACTTATCCCAACACTAAGAGAGGTGTCTCAGGAGGCGGAGATAGCCAGCCATCAACTGTTGTTGAGGGCTGGGCTCATACGCAGGCTGGGAGCCGGCTTGTACACCTTTCTA
This sequence comes from Kiritimatiellia bacterium, assembly GCA_007130845.1. Classification (GTDB taxonomy): domain Bacteria; phylum Verrucomicrobiota; class Kiritimatiellia; order SLAD01; family SLAD01; genus SLRP01. The sequence goes on from SLRP01000081.1 coordinate 2,722, forward strand.
CCCCTGGGTTTCCGGGCGTTGAAGAAGGTGGAATCTATTGTGCGGGAGGAAATGGACCGCGCAGGCGCTTTGGAGGTGCTGATGCCGGCGCTGCATCCAAGGGAAATATGGGACCGGACGGGACGTTATGATGTTCTCCATGAGGTGATGTTCAAAATCCGGGACCGCCAGGAACGCGGTCTGGTATTGGGTCCCACGCATGAGGAAATCATCACTGATCTTGCGTCTCGGGAAATAAACTCCTATCGCCAGCTTCCGCGCAATTTCTATCAGATCCAGACCAAATTTCGTGATGAAATACGGCCGCGGTTCGGTCTGATGCGTGCCAAGGAATTCATAATGAAGGATGCCTATAGTTTTGATGTGGACCGGGAGGCTGCGGAGCTAAGTTATAGATCCATGTACGACGCATATCGCCGCATTTTCGCAAGGTGCGGCCTCCGGACAAAGGTGGTTGAGGCGGATACGGGCGCAATGGGAGGGGAA
>SLRP01000180.1 GCA_007130845.1 Kiritimatiellia bacterium
CCTGACCAGACCAAAAGGAACAGGCAGCCTTTCAATCAGGTCGACGTTGACTCGGTCATTGAAGCGCTTTATCAGGCTGCCGGCAGTGAAAAAACCTGCCGGCCCGGCGCCGATAATAGCGACATTGAGAGTTTTTGAGTCTATATTCATATAAGTTAAAATCGCCCTGGTATTAAGAGGCTACTCAAGCAGGCCGACTCTGTGTCCGAATGTATGAGTAATCAGCGATAATAAAAGGCTCATCGCTTTATTTCACAGAAATACCCCAAATTCATACGTATATTATTTGCGTTGCAGAAGACCCTATATCACGAGATTCATCGACATAGTCAGCGTTCTTAGTAACAGCTAAAGCTAATTCATATGAGATGTTGCATTCAACCGCTTAACCGAATATAGTAATATACCAAATATTATTGACACGTAAACTATGGATTAAGACTGAAATATGACACACATCAAAGACAAAACCGAAAAACTCCAGAATATCATGGATTCCCGGATTCTTGTTCTTGACGGGGCCATGGGAACGATGATCCAGGCATACAACCTGGAGGAACGGGATTTCAGAGGCGACCGGTTCGCGGATCATCCCTGCGATCTGAAAGGGAACAATGACCTTCTCAGCTTGACCCGGCCCGACATCATAGGAGCCGTCCATCGTGCATACCTTGATGCAGGCGCGGATATACTTGAAACCAATACTTTCAGTTCCACATCCATCGCGATGACCGATTACAAAATGGAGGACCTTGCTTATGAACTTAACAAGGAGAGCGCCCGCATTGCCAGGGAAGCGGCAGATTTGTTCACCGGAAAGACTCCTGACCGCCCTCGCTTTGTAGCAGGGGTGCTAGGACCAACGAATAGAACCGCGTCCATATCTCCAGATGTAAACAATCCCGGTTCCCGTAACATCAATTTCGACCAGCTGGTCGAATCATATACGGAGGCAGTGCGGGGACTGGTGGACGGAGGGTCCGATCTTCTCCTTGTTGAAACTGTCTTCGACACACTGAACTGCAAAGCCGCGCTTTTCGCGATCGAACAGTATTTTGAGAAGCATGGACTCCGAATTCCGGTAATGGTGAGCGGGACCATCACTGACGCCAGCGGCAGAACCCTTTCAGGGCAAACACCCGAAGCGTTCTGGTACTCTGTTTCACATGTTGCTCCCATTTGCGTCGGACTCAACTGCGCACTGGGAGCCAAACAGATGCGTCCATTCCTGGAAGAGCTTTCGGATGTGGCAGACACATTTGTTTCAGCACACCCCAATGCCGGACTGCCCAATGAGTTCGGGGAATATGACGACACACCCGAAGACATGGCGGCAACACTTCTTGAGTTCGCGCAGAGCGGCTTCCTGAATATTGTCGGCGGATGCTGCGGATCCACACCCGCCCATATCAAGGCCATTGCAGATGCGGTAAGCGATGTCAAACCCAGGGTCATACCCAAAATAGATCCGTGCCTGAGACTAAGCGGACTGGAACCTTATGTGGTAGGCCCGGACACAAATTTCGTCAACGTGGGAGAGCGCACCAATGTCACCGGCTCACGCAAATTCGCCCGGCTCATCACATCAGGAGATTACGAGGCAGCGCTGGACATTGCCAGAGACCAGGTGGAAAACGGGGCGCAAATAATCGACGTCAACATGGACGAGGGTCTTCTGGATTCCAAGGAGGTAATGGAAACCTTTCTCAACCTGATTGCATCCGAGCCAGATATAAGCCGCGTACCGGTAATGGTCGATTCATCCAAATGGGAAGTCATAGAGGCGGGCCTGAAATGCCTGCAGGGCAAATCGATAGTAAATTCCATCAGCCTTAAGGAAGGTGAAGAGGCGTTCTTACATGAGGCCAGACTGGCTCGCAGATATGGAGCTGCGGTGATCGTTATGGCTTTTGACGAGCAAGGCCAGGCCGAAACCAGGAAACGCAAGGTGGAAATATGCGAACGTGCCTTCAGGATATTGACCGAAGAAGCCGGCTTCCCCCCGCAAGACATCATATTCGACCCGAATATCTTCGCCATCGGAACGGGAATAGAAGAACATGACAATTACGGCGTCGACTTTATCGAATCGTGCAGGGAAATCCGTGAAAGACTCCCAGATGTAAATATCAGCGGAGGGGTCAGCAACGTGTCATTCTCATTCCGGGGAAACGACCCGGTCAGAGAGGCCATTCATTCCGTGTTTCTATTCCACGCCATCAAGGCCGGCATGACAATGGGCATAGTCAATCCCGGCCAGCTGGCAATATACGAGGATATCCCCGAGGATCTTCGCGAGAAGGTGGAAGACGTTGTACTCAACCGCAGAAAGGATGCAACTGAACGCCTTCTTGCCGTCGCAGATACCGTTTCGGGGCAATCCACCCGCAAGGAGGAAGATCTCTCATGGCGTGAAAAACCCGTAAACGAACGGCTTTCCCATTCACTTGTTCACGGAGTAGCGGACTATGTCGAGGAGGACACGGAGGAAGCCCGGCAGCAGCATGACCGCCCTATTCACGTGATTGAAGGCCCGCTTATGGACGGCATGAAGATTGTAGGGGACCTGTTCGGTGAAGGGAAGATGTTCCTGCCCCAGGTGGTCAAGAGTGCCCGCGTAATGAAGAAAGCGGTCGCCTATCTTATTCCATATATCGAGGAGGAGAAGAAACAAATGGACGACACCAGTCCGAATGGCCGAGTCCTTCTGGCCACGGTCAAGGGCGACGTGCATGATATCGGCAAGAATATCGTCGCTGTGGTTCTACGCTGTAACAACTATGACATCATAGACATGGGGGTCATGGTGCCATGTGCGAAGATCCTGGAAAAAGCGCGCGATGAAAAATGCGATATTATAGGTCTCAGCGGCCTGATAACCCCGTCCCTGGATGAAATGGCTCATGTTGCCAAGGAAATGACCAGGGAGGGCTTCGATACTCCCCTGCTGATAGGAGGGGCAACCACTTCCAAGATTCACACTGCCGTCAAGATAGCGCCGAATTATGAGCATGGAGTAATACACGTTACCGATGCTTCGCGCGCGGTGGGCATAGTCGGACGCCTCATAAGCAATGACCTGAAACCGGAACTGATGGAGGAGATCAATAAATCTTACGCGGATATCAGGAGCCGGCATAAAGGGCGAAGCAAGAAAACCAACTGGC
>SLRP01000086.1 GCA_007130845.1 Kiritimatiellia bacterium
GCCGTATCAATTCCACCCCCGCCGCGGTGAGTAGGAAGGCGATCGGGAAATGGACGACGAACGGATGAAACCCACCCAGCCAACTTAAGAGCGGATGGTCTACGCCGTGATCGTGGTCATGGTGATCATGGACCCCGTGGTCCGCTTCATGGTTGTTATGGTCATGATCGTGATTCTCCGGAGCCGGGAGTGCATCTACAGGTTCCTCCGCAACGGCCGGTACATATTTCGCCAGGTTTTTCGCGTACGGATCGGGGTTGCGCTCGAATCTCCCGCGGCACCGCGCGCAGCAGAAATATATGCGCACACCATCATGATCAGCATAATACTCAGTGGAAACCCGCTCCTCAGGCATGATCGGGCACCATTCCTGGTCGATCTCATGGGCTCCGGCATGAGTGACAGTTAGAAGAATGAGCGTGAGAGCGCCCATCACGGTGACGTAAAAATTATGCTGGATGATTGCGATCTTCTTTTTCATCTTCATCACGTCAATTGGTATCCTGTTACTCATGGTGTTGTCGTAGGGGCTTCGCTTGCGAAGCCCGCGGACCTCTCAAACCGCATCCGGGCCGCGCAAGCACGGCCCCTACGAGCCACGATCCGTTTAATGGTCATGGTGATGATGTTCGTGTCCTTCATGATCATGGTGATGGTGCGGCTCGCCCAGGGGTTCGGGAGGCGTACCTTCATCCAGTTTCGTCAGAAACGGCTCTGGATTTTCCAGGAAGTCTCCCTTGCAATGGTTACAGCAGAACCGCACCAGACGACCATCATAAATGTGGTCGATCGAATCGCCCCACTCGTCCAGCGCCTCGCCGGACACCACACAGACGTCCAACGGGTAATCCGCGAGCTGGGCATCCGCGAGCTGTGCCGCCTGCTTGGCGTCATCCAGTTTCTTCAGATATTTCTCCGGATCATCCTCAAACTCCCCCACGCAGCCCGCGCAGCAAAACAGGATCCTCCGGCCTTCGTGCTCGTATTCGTAAGGCTCGCCCATGGATCCGAGTTTCATACCGGAGACAATACAGATATCCACGGGATAATCATCAGGGACCGCGGCTTCAACATCCACATTTTCGGTCACTTCCCCGGGCATTTCTTCAGGGACAACTCCGGGCACTTCTTCTATCTCATGCTCAACGGCGCATCCCGCCGCAGTCACCGTTCCCGTTACAGCCCCGATCATCAACAGTTTTGTCCATATATTCATTGCATTCTTCTCCATTTGCTTATCCGTTCACTATTCCTTATCAAGGTGCGAGATCTGTTTTCAGTCCTCCGTGATGCATTTCATGCGGACACGCCTGAGTCAATGTGGCTTTTACCATTTGATCGTACCGGTTGCGCTGATCGGGATTCAGCGCTTCCCGAACCCGACGAATATGTTCCATGGTGATCAGATCGCTCTTCATCTGCGCCTCACCCATGCGTCGCACGCGTGCTTCTTCCGAAACTGCGTCCCACTCACCCTCAAGCATCTGAATGGCCAACTCGTTGCGGGCCGCGCAATGAACGGCGCACAAGTCGATGACCTGTTCGCCGAAAAGGCTCTCAAGCTCCCGCAAGGTCTCCTGCTGCGATTCAGTCAGGTTCAGCTCATGTTTCAACCACGATACATCATGCAGCTGCGCCATAGGGGGAGGAGCTTCATGCCATGCATGACTGCGGCCCATGGTATAAGCCGCTACGGCCAATGCGGTGCCCGCTATTAAAGGTATGATCCATCCCTTCATTTTAGATCAGCCTTCGTCGTCAACATCTGGACATACGATCCCGAAATGGAACCTGGTCTAAGAACGTCCAAGGCCGTCTTATCCAAGCTCGGCCCGGATGAAATATTCTGAATCAGAGCCAAGGCCAGCATCCCTCCGATCATGATCATTGCCGCGCGGGCATACGCCGGATATAACTCTGTCCATCCACGCAAGACATCCAGTATGCTCCAATTGGCCTCAGGCACTACTTCCACGGTTTGAATACGTTTCCAGACTCGCTCCTCAAACCCCGGACGGGCCTCAATCCCTCTCCATCGGGACAGTGCAACCTTAAGATTCTTGTCGGTATGATCTGCGTTCATGGCCTTATGATCTTCAAGTCTGTAATACGTTTCAGGCGAACATATCCCTTGGAAAAATATCCTCTTTTTAATTTATGTGACGAAATTCCACGCGATCGTCACGTGATTCGTCACGCATCCATGCTCAACCCGTAATACGTCTCCAAGCGTAAATCACCTCACAGAATGTTGCCGGGCTGCACTTATGGGCCCGTAAATCACTGTAGATTAATGATTTGTGTCTTTACATTTCTTTTGTGCTAATTCGTTATCCCACGATATTTCACGGATTTACTCTAATTATGCGGGGTATAAAGTTCGTGCGGACCCGATAAGGAATTGAACAAAACCGCTTATTTTACCTGGCGGGAGCGGACGCTCCATCCTCCCTCAAGCGTCAGACCAAGATAGCACCCAAACATGAAAAGAAGGCTCCTAACAAACATTACATACAGACTGACGATCGTCATTATGGATGTAAGGTTGTGGTTCCGTCTTTTTGGGCTACAAATTGCAGTGATATGGCCTGGGCCGTATCGCATACCCCTCTTGACGGCGTAATATCAAGCTTCCTTCAACCGGGGCTCGACCAGAATGAATGCAATAAAACCGGTTCTGGCTGGTGATGCCGTTACTATTCATCTTAACCATGCCAACTTCCGGCGGAGTTCGCACCTGGCGCGGGCCAGGCGGGATTCCACGGATTTGACCGAACACTGCATAACCGCCGCAATTTCCGCGTGCGGGAGATTGTGATACTCAGCCAGGATCAGAGCTGTCTTCTGTTTCTCTGGAAGCTTGGATACCGCGCGGGCTATGGCGTCGCCGATTTCCTTGTGTTCGGTTTCCCGATCCGCCGAGGCCACCAACGAAACCGGCTCATGACCGCCGTCCTTTCCGAAGTCCCTGAACTCCACTGGACGTCGTTGACGTTTACGGAGCACGTCTATGGCCTGATTGCGCGCGATCTGGAACAGCCAGGTCGAAAAGCGATGCCGCCCTCCCGGTTTGAACCGGTGGCATTTGCTATAGACCCTGACAAAGACCTCCTGAGCGACATCATCAGCCTCGTCGGCATCGCCGATCATGCGGTAAACGAAATTGATGACCGGCATCTTGTACCTTGCAATTATTTCATCAAAAGCCGCGTCATCACCGTTCTGCAATCGAAGTATTCCAGCTCTGTCCGTGTCTTCCTGACAGGATGCTACCTTAATATAATATGATTTACCGGATATATTATCACTCATTCTTCACACTCCCAATTCTCTATAGGCGACATATCACAAATAACTGTCGCCAACTCGGCAAGTCGAGATATCAGGATCAGCACAAGAATGCGCAATGAAGTATGAAGGCCGGAGCGTAAAGAGTCTTCAGTGAATAGGAGCCGGCGCATTCCATTGATGCGTCGCTGCTTAAGAACACCAAATGTTCATTCAAGGACACGTGATTAAACGCCGAATCATTAATAAAAGGGGCAGGCACCTGTTCCCGTGAAGGCGCATTCTTGAGAATGGCAAAGTAATCGTGTCCGGAAGTATCACTGGTCAGGCTGCAGAAACATGCCTTAGACGGATAAGGAAGTGATGATTTATCATCCGAATCGCAACAGGACACGGGTTCAGGCGACGGGCCGGTATCACAACAGCATGACATCAACCTTCCGGATGACAAATCGGAGCACATGCTTTCCGCTGAAGCAGAGAAACACGCCAAAGCGAATAGAACGGATAACACGGTAAATAACACTGATTTCATGTCCGAAATATAGGAGCCGGGCAGCCGGAAGTAAAGATTACACGGCGCGGAAAAGGGCTTGGGCACTTGGATCGGCAGATCACTCAATTTCTTGTCAGAAACCGGCACATTATATATGCAATTCACCATGGAATACAGAGAGCGCTATTTTTTCGATAAAGGCATACGTTTTGAGTGTATTCATTGCTGTCAATGCTGCACCGGGGCTGCGGGAAAGGTAAGGATTACCGAAAGTGAAATTGACCGAATTGCCGCCAATCTGAATATCTCCAGAACCTCCTTTGTTGAAAAGTATCTCGTAATCGACCAGAAAGGGTATCTGCTCAAGTAAACCGATACCGGCGATTGCGTTTTTTTCGACCAGGGATGTTCGATATATTTGAATCGACCATCGCAATGCCGCACATATCCGTTCTGGTTCAAGAATTTGCGGTCGGAGGAAAGCTGGATGGGACACCCGCAGCAACTGTCCCGGCATCGGACTGGGACGACTGTTCTCAAAGGAGGAGATACTTGATTTGATTCACAAATCAATGGAAGAAGGGTTTTGAATGCCATCTTCGGTTATAATCCCCGATATCAGCTCTGCCGGGACAATCTCAAAAGATTTCCTGTCTTTTGGATCCATGCTGAATGTGCCGGACTTCTGTGTATTGAATTTCCACCTGCTGGCCAGTACATACAGGGGCTTGTTCTGTCTTTTCAGAGTCTCCCCTATGGTTGCGCTCAACAACTTGTTGATTACCGCTCCGTCCGAGAACACGGTGTCCGCGCCGATGATTCCCAGACTTGATTGTTCGGCCGCCTCAGCGAGCTTGTTGTCGGCATGAAGCTTAACCCTGGCGTGAAAACCGCCCACCGTATTCGCCAACCGTTTGCCTTCGCCTCCGGGAAGCGATTCAAGTACATTTACCTCATGAAAGCAATGAGTGCAGTAGCGTATTGCGAATACAACAGTGGAACTCCATGACAATGTAATCACTCCTGCGGGAGCAATAGAGCTCATCTCGTCCACCATATTCCGTGCAATTGCAGAATCGGAAATACGCAGCTCCTCACGAACGCGCGCAAGCATGGCGGGAGAAGGATCACGCTTCACTCTTTCAGCCAAGCGGGCGAAGGCGCTCATAGACGGGCGTTCTGAAAGCAGGATTTCCAGTGTTTCTTCCTGCTCTGCACCCTGAAGGCATTCTGGATGCTCGATCATCCAGCTCACCGCGCGTTTAAGCAATTCCATCGCTCCGCTGTCACGGTCACGAAGTATCTCCTTGAGTTTCATATTTGAAACAAAGTATACTTTTATTTTTCAAGTGACAAACACCAATTCCATATACCAGAGGAATAGCAATGGCTCACATAACAGTCCCTGAAGCGGAAGAACTTCTTGACAGAGAAATAAAGGTGCTCGATCATGGATTCGTTCGTCTCGTGGATTACATGGGTGGTGACGCCCGAATAGTCCAGACTGCGCGCGTGTCTTACGGGGAAGGAACCAAGACCGTGCGCGAGGATGCCGGGCTCATCGATTACCTGATGCGTCATCAGCACACATCCCCCTTTGAGCATGTCATACTTGAGCTGCACTGCAAAATGCCCATCTTTGTCGCACGTCAGTGGATCAGGCACAGGACCGCCCGCCTGAACGAGATTTCAGGTCGTTACAGTGTAATGATGGATGAGTTTTATCTACCCTCTCCGGAACACGTCAAACCTCAAAGCACCAGCAATAAACAGGGACGGGACAGGAAAGAGGTCCCCCCTGAGTTGGCCGGGAAAATAATTGAAATCCTCAAGCAGGACCAGAGCTCGGCATACTGTCATTATGAAGAGATGCTCAACGACGGGATAGCAAGAGAGCTTGCCAGGATAAATCTGCCGCTTTCATTGTATACCCAGTGGTATTGGCAGATGGATTTGCACAACCTCTTTCACTTTATCAAACTTCGTGCTGATACGCATGCCCAGTGGGAAATACAACAATACGCTGCAACCATCGCGCAAATAGCCAAAACGGTGGCTCCAATGGCATATGCATCCTTTGAGAGGCATATCCTTCACGGAAAGCGTTTTTCATCAGAGGAGATCGGCGCCATCCGTAAAATGCTAGACGGGAAATCCAATCCTCTTGAAGGACGTAAGTTGAAGGAATTTGAAGACAAGCTCCGTGACGACAGCTAATATGAATGAACATGACGGCATGGGATCTGCAGGAGAGTGTCCCGCTTCAGCGTCCGTGCGCCAATACCTTTCTCAGGATTTATCTCGACTTAGAGGACACGATCCTATCCGGTGGACATACTGCATGGGATCTGGACTTTGGCTGGTTACCGGATACAGGGAATCCATCGCCGTGCTTACCGATCCAAGATTCATAAAGACAAGACATCAATCGACCCCCTCATATCTCAATGAATCCCCTTCTGGCACCATAACAAAAGCTGCCGGAATTGTAAGTAACATGATGTTATTCCGTGATCCTCCCGATCATACCCGTCTTCGCGCACTTGTTCAGCAGGCCTTTATCCCGGCAAAGATAGGGGTTTTTCGCCCAATTATTGAAGACATAGCCACTGATCTCATATATTCCATTAATGATTCCGGAAATATCGATATCGTGGCAAACTACGCCTCACTCCTGCCCATGGCTGTCATTGGTTGTATGGTTGGGATACCGCGCTAGGATTATAAACTCTATCGGGAAATGTCAGACGCAGTTGCTGCATTCATAGATTACAATTCTGCAGAAGACAAATTAAATGAAGCAGCAACCAAAATTGTCGAATCCGCTGAAGCGATTGAAAGACTTATCGAATCGAAAACGATGGAACCTGGCAATGACATAATCAGCGGATTGCTGGCTGAACATTATGAAAACAATCATATTTCCAGAAATGAAATAATAGCCGCTAGCCTTCTTCTTTCCGCCGGGAATCACACTTCGGCCTGCCTTATAGCAAATGGATGGTATCAGTTGCTTGCACATCCCGATCAGTACAGGCGCATACAAGCCAATCGGGATATTCTGCCGGATGCCGTTGATGAAATAATCAGATACGATCCCCCAGTCATTCTTACGTCACGCTGGGTATCAGAGGATCTTAAAATATCAGGCCACAGCATGATCAAGTATAAGCATATACTCATCGCGCTGGGCGCGGCTAATCGGGATCCGGCTGTTTTAACTGATCCGGACACTTTCGATATCACACGCCGGCCCAACCGGCATCTTTCCTTTTCTGCCGGCCCACACTACTGCCTTGGAGCGCCGCTGGTACGAATGGAGGCGGAGACAGCCCTTGAAATACTCCTTCTTCATTTGCAAAACCCCGAATTACTGGAACAACCCGTTCGTACTTCGCACACCGGTTTTCGTGGTTTGAAACGGCTGATGGTCCGGACGGATATTGTGTAAATGATCGCCGCCTGAATTCATTCGATAAGGTGTCTTCCGGAAAACACCTTGTCCCAGCCCGTCGAAGCCGCCAGAGCCGACGGCTTTATTGATCCAAGATTCACGCCACTCCGTGTCATGGCGCGCAGATATTCATGGTGCCCTCCGGAATCAACCCGGAAAACCCTCACTGGCAGCAATTGACCCAGTGAACGGCAATAGGCGTAGTGAGGGTTTGACTTAAGAGCATTGTCCATTGCTACAGCCAGGCCTTCCCGCAAATTCTTCCAGGATTCGATATAAAGAGTATAACCAATGCCGTCCCTCCGTTCCTCAGGAGCCAACATCGAAAAGACAGCGGTCACACTCATTTCAGCCAGTAGATGGTCCAAAACTTCCGACACATGCTGTTCGTTGAGTTTTTCGCCCCGGAAATCGCTTACCTTGTCGGTTCTGCATGTAAAACGCAGTGACGGTGTCATGCCGGAAAATCCGTCGACCTGCACGGAATCCCCAAGAGCATATCTATACAAACCACCTCCTGTAGTCAGAACAACAGAATATCTTTCACTCTGATTCAGCTCGTGTACCAGTCGGCTTCGGCCGGTATCATCAATGAATTCGAAAAAGTGCGAACAAACAGCGGCGGGATACAGTCCTCCATAGGGGATGGAAACAGACCCTTCTGTGGCCAGAAGTCCTCTGGAATGAATCATGGCCTGAGGAAACATACGCCGCAATTCCATTGCGGGCTCATGTGCATGCGCATCAGACCAGCACATGATTACCTTCAAATGAGGCCACAAAGCTTCATTGGAATTGCCTGCCATATCAATTTCGCAGGCTCGCTGCTGATTCGGACGGATTGATCTTTCAAATGACGCACATAAAAGTGGATCCAATTTGCCGGGGGGGCGGCATTTGCCTTCACTCAAGTCCGATATCAACTCATCCCGGTAGTCATCGAACGATGCCATCAATAAGCTGAGATATGAAGGATGCCATATGGAGATGACACGAAGCTCGCGAGCGGATAGAAGAAATAACAGCAGAATATAGCGAAATGCTGCAATATCTCCTGCAAGTCGAACCGAGTCGGGCACTGCCATTGTTGAACGCACTATAGAGCGAAGCCACCCTCCGATATACGCGGAATCGTCGTCGAACCCTACCGGTATTTTCATTCCGGGTTCAGCTTCTACTGAAAAGGAAGGAGATATCGACCAGAATGCCGGACCATTCATGGTATCGGGATACTGCCGGAAAAAATCCACGATCCACGGCCCAATGGCACATCCGAACTGAACAGCCAGCGTTCTGGTCCACGGAATATACTTTATCGCGGCTGTCGACCCGCTGCTTGGTATAAGCCGGTCAACCGGCTCTGAAGTCAACACCCCCTTTTCGCCTTTTCCAATTCGATCAATGAAGTATTTCAGGTCGTCATAACGCACAATCGGAACCCGGGACCTGAACTCATCTGCCGATCGTATGGATTCAAAGCCGTAACGCATCCCGTAGAGAGATGAAGCGTTACGCCTCAGCAAATTCAACAGAAGTTTCGATTGAACATGTTCAGGATCTCTAAGAGCCCTGTCGAAAGCCCATTTTCGTTGAATGTTCCCCGCGCGCCATACCCTGTTTAATGCTGCAAATCGATTCACGGCGCATTCACCCCGCAGCCTTTATGGGTAATGCATGCCCTAATAAACGTAAACCGGCCCTTGTAAGGTTCTCTCTCGACAATTCGGTTATCGATGCCAATTCGTCACCGAGGACGTAACCGGGATTTGATTGAAGAAAAAAACCAACATCAGGATTGTCAAGGCGTGTTTCGGGAACGGATGCGAGGTGAGGCTTCAAGGTCTGGGCCTGTTTCAATCTGACAATGCCACTGGATGAATCGTAATCGCAACCAAACTTGGAGAATGCCAGATCATCCAACAATCTCTTCATATCCGGCGGTGTGGGCGCCTCATGGTGCGGATAATACTTCTGAAATACAACTGGAAGAAACCGGTATGTCCTGAATCCTGATGTTATCAGAAACCAATACAACGGTTGACCTCCATTATCACGGTGGCAATCGAAATATGCCGCCATGACGGATCTCATCATAGCCGTACTGTTCCACGCCGATGGATCAACAATGGTATCGCCTGAATAAATAACGCTTACAGCTTCGCCGTCAAATACATGCTCGTAATAGATGAACGTCGAGAAACCGACCAATTCACCCATGGAGCCCTCTATAAGGACGGCTCCGTTCTTTTCATCCAGATCCGCATAAAAGATTTCCGGACTAATTCCGTCGAAGTGGCGCTTCATTAATTCAAGCATTACAAAGCGCTCTTCACTGGAGAGCAGGCATGGATCTACTACACGTGTTTTCATCAAGTACGTGATCCTAAATGAAACACTCAGCCAAGTTCAATTCACAACCCGGAATAAGATTAAATTCCGGATTGCCATGGCGTGTCTACCTAGGATTTCGTGATCGGTCAGGAGGTGACAGCTGTATCCTCCGCGGTTCTGGATTTGAATATCTTATACTTTCCGGTCGGCTCAGGGTCTATGCGCTCCACTATTTCGACATCAACCCTTACCGGCTCACTCAAGCACTCAATTATCGTGCGTCGTATATCATCCAGCATGCCTTCCGTTAAACGGCCCGACGGCACAATTCGCAATATGATATTATCCGGGGTGACCTGTTCAAATTGAACCTGCAAGCCTATATCCTTGAATTCGTGTAAGCCGGTGTAGATCTTCATCGGATGAATACGTTTTCCGGAAGGAAGAATGAAATGATCCATCCACCGCCCTTCGATGCCGCGCAATGTAGAGAACGGAGCTCCGCAGGGACAGGTACAGGGGCCCCATGTTATATAATCCCCAAGGCGGTATCGCACAAAGGGCATGCAGAAGTTGTGCAGATTCGTTATAATAATTTCTCCCTGCTCACGGTCCGACCTTTCACTTAATCTCCCATTTGACAGGGTCTCCGCAACGATATGGTCCTCCGCTATATGATAAAATCCCGTGTCACGGCATTCCCAAGCAAGTATCCCCCCCTCGTAGGTACTGTAATAATCATAGACCGGAACACCAAATCCCTGCTGGATCCGCTCTCGCCTGGATGCCGACAGAGTTTCTGACCCGGAAAGAATAAACCTGGGACTCCATCCTCCTGTTCCTTTTTCGCATGCCTCCTCGCCAAGCAGCGCAAGTATTCCTGCATATCCGATCAGTATTTCAGGACGAATCCTTTTCAATGTTTCAAGAATATCAGATGGATCCTGCCGGCAATCGAGATGAGTCCTGCGGTTGTGCATAATGAACTTTGCAAATCGCCTGAGCCCGCGCACAGGTTCAAGGGCGGCGGATCGAAACGGGTATATACTTATTACGGCCAAATGATCACCTGGACGATGACCGTAATATCGCAGGCATCTCCTCCAGAACTGTCCAGCTATCAATTGCTCTCTGATCGTCCGGCGTATAAGCAACGGATTACCGGTTGTTCCTGTAGTGAACTTCTCCAGAACTCGTGAAGTTACCACGCGTTTCGACACTGCCTCCAGACCGGCCTCCCTCAAATCGTCCTTGGTGGTTAAGGGCACCCGGGACAAATCCGATATCGTGCGCACGTCATCATGAGTCAATCCGGCTTCACCCAGCACTCTGCGGTAATACGGGACATTGGATATTGCGTAATTAATGAGGCGGCGCAATTGATAATCGCGATATCCAATCAACTCCTCACGGGTTGATGGAAACCCGTATCCCGGAAATATTTCCTTGAAGAATTTCCTCGAACTCACAATGCAATCTCCATCCGGAAGACAAGCCTGTTGAAATCAACACCTGTACGGCACGGTCTCTCATAGACAATGGAATATCCATGATACTTCACTAAACAACACAATGGGTGGTCACGCACTATTAATTACCGGCAGTCAGAATTGCTGGATACCCGTATCACCGTATGAACATTGCCTCGAGGATTGAAATTCCCCACCACTTCAAGACTCCGTGGCTCCAGAAGTTCTTTTAGTGCGTCGTAAATTTCATTTGTCGAAGCCTCATGGGATATGGCACGTTCACGAAACCGGTTCAGCCATAACTTCAAAGACTTCAATTCAACAACCTTGCGACCCGGAACATAGCTTATTTTTATCGTGGCAAAATCCGGATAGCCTGACTCGGGACACACACACGTAAATTCCGGGAATGTGATATTTACATCATAATCCCGATCAGGACATGGATTGTCCCATGATATCAGCTCCGATTCCTTGATTAATTTTGTTCCATGTCTCATTTGCATTATAATCCCTGTTGAAATGCCGTTTCCATTATCCACGCCTCACATATGCAAACACAACAACAATAACAGTCCTGACAATATTTTTTCATCAATGTCTATTGATCAAGTCAAATACACCTGAGAACTTATGACTTCTCCTTTGACTTGTTCCCGGCGGGTACTTTACAAAAGCCTTGACTTTGTATATCCAACGCTGAGTTAAATTTGCTGGACATGTTCTGGTAAGCGATGAGCGCCGTCAACTCAACTATAGAGTCATCATCAAAGTGTTCGGACAAATCCTTGTACAAATCGTCTGTTACTTCACGATCGCTGTATGTCACTGCTTCCGCGTAGGCCAGGGCTGCTTTTTCGGACGCTGAAAAACTATGGCTGTCCATGAAGTCATGGAGCGTGTCCAATTTATCTTCATGGGATCCCATCCGCAGTACGCGCGCTGCATTGAAATCAATACAGAATTCGCAGTGATTGATTTGAGATACACGAACAGTGATAAACGCGCGCAATACGGGATCCAGCGGAGATGTGCGGCGTTCAAAAGCCCTGAACATTGCCAAAAACCGGCGCAAGAGTATCGGCTGTCTCCCCCATATTTGCGTGGGAATGATGCGCTGAC